>JAYTZB010000848.1:0-3246 GCA_043742085.1 Polyangiaceae bacterium | reverse complement strand
GGTCCCGCCTGGAGCGAGGTGGTCGTCCCCGCGCTGGAGGCCTGGACCAGCGGCGAAGAGGTCGACGCCGACCGTTATGGCGCCGCGCGCGCCAAGGCTCTTGCCGCGGCGGGCGGAGGCCGCGGATCGCCCAAGAAATAGCCTCCGATCGCGCTATGCTCGAGCGGGGGAACGACCGAGCCATGCCGCCCAAGTCGTCGGCCCCGCCGGCGGATCCCAACTCCGGAGGTGCGCCTCGCGGTGCGCGCAGCAAGCGCTTCGACGAGGACGCGCCGACGCAGGTCGACGATCTCGCGCCTGCCATACCGCGCGCGTCCGCCGCGCCGGGTCCCGTGTCGGTCGCGCCTGGGCCCCCTCCGCCGCCGTCGTCGTCGCTGTCGGTTCCCGCGAGCTCTGCGAGCGGTGACTCGTCGCGCGGCACCGGCACGTCTCTGGTCACCGCGCGCGAGACCCTCTTCTACCAGGAGATCGAAGGCACGCGCGCGTTCCTGCGGGTGGCCATCGGTCTCGCCGTCGCGCAGGCGTGGGGGCTCCCGTTCGTCGGTGGCGACTACACCGCCAAGGCGATCCTCGTCGCGTCCATCCTCACCGTCGTCGTCGTGTGCGGTCGGCTCTTGCTGCTGCTCCGCGCCGACGAGGCATACACGACGCCGCGCGCGCTGGTCGCCGCCTACTCCACGATCATTGCCGTCTTCTGCGGCATCTATTTCTACGGGGTATTCTCACCCGGGACCGTCATCGTACCGCTCGGCATCTACTTCTTCTCGACGGGCCAGAGCGACCGCGCGAGCCTCGCCGTCTACCTCACGTGCGCCAGCGTCTACGGCGCGATGGGCGGGCTCATCGTGTCCGGGCTCGTGGCGGACCGCGGCATCATCCGCGCCGACGGCGTCCCCACGCTCGAGCGTGTCGTGATGCTCGTCCTCATCCAGGGCATCTTCTACGCGGTCTACCGCATCGCGCGGAAGACGCGCGCCGCCATGCTGTTCGCCATCGAGCGTCACGACGTCGTGGTGCGCAGCCTCGCCCAGCGCGACGCGCTCCTCCACGAGGCCCGCCACGATCTCGTGCAGGCCATGCGCGTGGGCGGGGTCGGCCGCTTCTCCGGCGAGGTGGTCGGCCCCTTCCGCCTCGGCAGCGTGATCGGGCGCGGCGCGATGGGCGAGGTCTACGACGCCATCCGCATGGACACGAAGGAGGAGGCGGCGGTGAAGCTCGTTCACCCGCAGCTCCTCGTGGAGCGTGACGTCGTCGATCGGTTCCTCCGCGAGGCCAAGGTCACGAGCTCGCTGTCGTCGGCGAACGTGGTGCGCGTGCTCGACGCCTCGCCCCACGACGCGCCGATCCCTTACCTCGCGATGGAGCGCCTGCACGGCGAGGACCTCGCCACCCACCTCCGCGACAACAAGCGCATGGCGATCCGGAAGCTGCTGGTGATGGTCCGCCACATCTGTACCGGCCTCGACATCGCGCACGCCGCAGGCATCGTGCATCGCGACCTCAAGCCGAGGAACATCTTCTGCGCGCGTTCTCCCGCGGGCGACGAGGTGTGGAAGATCCTCGACTTCGGCGTGTCCAAGCTCGACACCGGCGACGCCACGCTGACGCGCGGTCAGCTCGTCGGAACCCCGGCGTACATGGCGCCCGAGCAGGCGCGTGCGCTCCCCGCAGGCAAGCGCGCCGACATCTTCGCCCTCGGCGTCATCGTGTATCGCGCGCTGACGGGCGCGCCTCCTTTCTCCGGCGACACCAACGTCGAGATCCTCTTCCGCGTCTCGCACGCGATGCCGGTGAGGCCGAGCGACCTCGCCAAGCTGCCCGAGGCCGTGGACGAGGTGCTGGCCATAGCCCTCGCCAAGGACCCGAACGATCGCTTCGAGAGCGCCGCGAAGCTGTCTGCAGCCCTCGACGCGGCGACGCGCGGGCGGATCGATCCCGCGCTCTCGGCCCACGCCCGCGGCGTGCTGGCGGCGCTCCCCTGGGGTGCGCCGGGCGCACCGGCGCGGTAGGCTTTCGCCATGTTCTCTCGGCTGCGATCGCTCGCGTTCGGCTCGACCGCGCTGCCCTACGACATGTTCGATGCGAAATACACCGATCGCGAGGCGCGCCGCGCCAAGCGCATGGAGAGCATCTACCACGTCGGTCAGGACCGCATCTGGGACGGGCGCGACGTGCTCGGCGAGCTCATCACGCGCCACGGCCCGCCGAAGATCGGAGCCCGTGAACGAAAGGCGCTCTCGCAGATCTTCTCCACCATCATGTGGGGCGAGCTCGCGGCCTGGAAGATCAGCGCGCAGCTCGCGGACGTCCTCGTGCCCCTCGAGGCGAAGCTCGCCGCATCCAGCCAGGTGCACGACGAGGCGCGCCACTTCTACGTCATGCACGACTACCTCGAGGCGCTCGGCGAGAAGCCGCCGGTCCTCGACTACTGGTCGAAGCGCGTCCTCACGATGACGCTCGACACGAAGAGCCTCGCGAAGAAGCTGCTCGGCATGCAACTCACCATCGAGACCATCGCGCTCACCATCTTCCAGCGCGTCCGCGAGCTCGAGGTGGAGCCGGTGCTCACCGAGCTCCTCCCCTACTACGAGCGCGACGAGGCGCGGCACGTGGGCCTCGGCATCCAGATGCTCCCCCAGATCGTCGCCGAGATGTCGTACGCCGAGCGCATCGAGCTCGCGGTCTTCCACCTCGATCTCTATGGCTCGGCGGTCATGAGCCTGAAGTCGCTGGAGCCCGCGCTGACGTCGATCGGCGTCGACCCCCGCAGCATCCTCGCCATCGGCTTCCGCAAGCAGAGCGACATCGACACGATGTTCCGCGAGGAATTCCCGAGCTGGCCCATCGATCCCCCGGAGAAGCGTGTGTTCGCGGGTCTCTGCGAGCTGCTCTTCCCCGCGCATCGCGACGGCGCGGGGCGCTCCGAGATCGGCAAACGCGAGCGCGTACAGGCCGCCGTCGACGTCATGCGCCGGCGCCGGCCGGGCGTCCTCGAGATCGAATCGGAGAAGCGCGCGACCCGACGCGCCGACAACCTCTCGCGCGCCGCGGTCGACGGGAACTAGCGCCGCTCAGGGCATCGTCGTCGGGGCTTCCTGGTCACAGCCTCGCGTCCACGGTGAACGCCTCGAATTCGGAGCTGAACGTCGCGCCCGGCAGCGACACCTTCCACAGCTCCTCGCGCACGCACGCTTCGGCCTTCGCGTCGCGGGCGGGCGCGAGCTCGACACGCCCCACGTCGACGAC
>JAYTZB010000847.1:0-2942 GCA_043742085.1 Polyangiaceae bacterium | reverse complement strand
CTTCACCTTGCGGACGAACGCCTTGTGGTTCTCGTAGTCGAACTTCTCGACCTGCCAGCACTCGCCGTCGTGCTGGTAGATGGCCTGCTCGTGGACCATGGTGTGCGCGCCGCGCCAGTCGATCTCGGCGATGGTCAAGTCCCGCTCGGCGTCGATGATGACCACGTTGTCCCAGCCGATCGAGCGCAGCGAGACGTTGTTCGCGGGATACGCGTCGGCCGCCCAGTGGAACGTGTCGTTCGATTCGTGCAGCACCTTGTGAGCGACGAGGAACTCGAGCGCCGCCGAGGTCTCGTCCTTGTCGAGGGTGCCGTAGGCTTCGCCGCGGCGGAACGGCAGCTCGAAGGCCCCACATTTCAGGTGCTGGATGACGATCTCGGGGTTGTCGGCATCGATGCGCGCCTCCTCGACGGGCGCGCCCAGCAGGTACTCGGGCTCGCGCGCGAGGAACTGATCGAGCGGCGCGCTCGACGTCACGAGCACGCAGATGCTCCGCTCGCCGCGGCGCCCGGCCCGCCCGAAACGCTGCCACGTCGCGGCGACGGAGCCCGGGTAGCCGGCGCAGATCACAGCATCGAGGCCGCCGATGTCGATGCCCAGCTCGAGGGCGTTGGTGGCGACGACACAGAGCACCTCGCCGGCGCGCAGCTTCCGTTCGATCTCGCGACGCTGCTCGGGGAGGTAACCGCCGCGATAGCCCATGATGCGAGAGGCATCGATGTCCGGCGCGACCTTGTCGCGCAGGTAGCGGAGCATGACCTCGACGTTGTTGCGCGATTGCCCGAACACGATGGTCGGTACGTGAGCGCGCACGAGATCGGTGGCGAGCATGACCGCTTGCTTCACGTAGCTCGCGCGGATGCCGAGCTCGGCATTCACCACCGGCGGGTTGAACATGAAGACGCGGCGCTCGCCCTGCGGCGCGCCGTTCTCGGTGATGGCCACGAGCTCGTGCTCGGAGCCGGGCGCGGTGTCGTCGATCCCGAAGATGCGCGCGGCGTGCTCGCGCGGATTGCCGATGGTGGCGGTGGCGCCGATGAGCACGGGGTTCGAGCCGTGGAACTTCGCGACGCGCATCAGGCGGCGGAGCACGTTCGCGACGTGCGACCCGAACACGCCCTTGTACGTGTGCAGCTCGTCGACGACGACGTAGGCGAGGTTCTGGAACGTCCGCGCCCACGCGGTGTGGTGCGGGAGGATGCCCGCGTGGAGCATGTCCGGATTCGTCAGCACGATGCCGGTTCGCTCGCGAGCGGCACGCCGCGCGTCACCGGGCGTGTCGCCGTCGTAAACCACCGCGCCGGCCTCGAGCCCGCTCGCGCGCATGATCTCGCGGAGCCCCGCCTCCTGATCGCGCGCGAGCGCCTTGGTCGGATAGAGGTAGAGCGCGCGCGCGTCGCGGTTCTCGATCATCCGCGAGAGCACCGGCAGGTGGAAGCAGTAGCTCTTGCCGCTGGCGGTGGGCGTGGCGACGATGAGCGCACGCGTCCGCGGGTCGCGCGCCGCGGTGAAGGCCCGCGCCTGGTGCTCGTAGAGCTCGCTCACGCCGCGACCGCGGAGGGCGAACGCGAGCTGCGACGGAAGCCCCGGGGGAAGCGGCGCGGTCTTCGGCTCGCGGCCTGGCACCGTCTCGTCGGCCGTCAGGCAGGGCTTCACGATCCGGCTCTCGAGCCAGTCTTCGACGACCGCATCGACGCCGCGCGCGCTCTTCCACGGGATCCGGCTCTTCCTGGGCATGCTGAACATCCAAGCAGTCTTTTGACGCCGGAACAAGCCGTGACACCCCGCGGCTGATTGAGTACGGTTCGCGGTTCCCGTGTCCCCGGAGCGAAACCGGCGCTGAACATGCGCTCCGCTCCTTGATTGCTCCGCATCTGTAAGCCGTCCCGCAGCCGTCCCGCGCCGATGACCGACCCGACCGAAGCACCGCAAGAATCGACCGAGGCCACCGCCGCGCCTCCTCCCAAGGAGACCGCCGCGCCGGAGGTCCTGCAGGGAGAGGGAATCACTGCGCCTCCCGGATCGCCGAGCGTCGGCGCCGATGGCGTCATCGTCGCCCCGGAAGCCGCCGTGGTGGCCGAGCAGGAGCCTCCGATCGCGCCGGGGGTCCCGCGCATCGAGCGACCCGCTGGGACCGCGCGCGCGATCCCCGAGACCATCCTCGGACCGCGTCCGTCGCCGTCGTTCCTCGCGGTCGTGTCGATCGTCTCCCTCGCGTCGGACATCATCACGAAGCTCTGGGCGGAGAAGCGGCTCGAGGGTTACCCGGGCTACATCAACGTCGTCGAGAACCAGCTGATGTTCGTCCTGGCGAAGAACAAGGGCGGCGCCTGGGGCCTCCTCCAGGGCCAGAGCGAGAACGTCCGCCGGCCGTTCTTCCTCCTCGTGTCGGTGGCGGCGATCGCGTTCATCGTGACGCTGTACCGGCGCCTGCAGCCGCGCCAGCACGCGCTCAAGTGGGGCCTGCCGCTCGTCCTCGGCGGCGCGCTCGGCAACGTGTTCGACCGCATTCGCTACGGCTACGTCATCGACTTCATCGACTACCGCGCCGACTGGATCAAGAAGCTCAACGAGCTGATCCAGAAGAAGTACCCGGCGCACATCGTGACCGACCACTGGCCGACGTTCAACGTGGCCGACGTCGCGATCTGCGTGGGCGTCGCGCTCATGGCCATCGACATGCTGACCTCTCGTCGCGGCAAGAAGGCCGCGCTCACGGCCGACGTGTCCGTAGAGCCCGTCGCGCCCGGCCTGCTCACCGAGGCACCGCTGCTCGTCGGCGAGGGCCATGAGCCCGCGCTCGCGGCTGAAGCGACCGCCGCGACGAGCACCGAGACCGCGACGAGCACCGAGACCGAATCGAAGACCGCCGAGCCGACCTAGGTCGCGCGCTCATCCCTTGGGGGGACCGATGAACGAAGAGACCGCCGCGAAGGACGAGA
>JAYTZB010000846.1:0-11286 GCA_043742085.1 Polyangiaceae bacterium | reverse complement strand
TCGCACGCGCGGTGCACGCGCTCGTCGATGCATGCGCGCGCGGTGCGACGTCCGGGGCGAGCATCGAGATCCACCTTCGCGCCTCATGTGCGGGCGCGCGGCCAGACGCGGCCGAGCACGTGGAGATCGAGATCGGTCAGGTCGGTACCTCGGCATCGGCGCCGGCCACGTTCGCGATCGACGGGCTCGCGAGCGGAGGACTCGGGGTCTACGTGGCGCAGCGGGTCGCGCGGGCGCACGGCGGCTCGCTGCTCGTGATCCCGACGACGACCATGCCGCGCGTCTTGATGCGACTACCGCGCTGAGCGCGCGGAACGCCGACGACGTTCAGCCGTGCCGTGCGGCGGCGACGCCATCTTCGCCGAGCGCCATGAGCGCGGCCACCGCGTCACGAGCGTGGTGTGTGCCCGCGCCCGCGGTGAGCGTGGCCACTGCCTCCCGATGCGAGCGGCGGGGCGTGTAAGGCCGCCCGTTCGTCATCGCGTCGTAGGCATCGGCGACCTGGAACGCGCAGATCGATCCGGCGATCGCGCCACCCGGCGCCCGTGCCGGATAGCCGGAGCCGTCCTGGCGCTCGTGATGGCCGCGGATCACCGGCAGCGCGTCACGAAGCGCAGGCATCTCCGAGACGATCCGAGCGCCGGCCTCGGTGTGCGTCGCCATGTGGCCGCGCTCCTCGGGGCTGAGCGGCCCATTTCGAGAGAGCACGCGCTCGCGAATGGTCACCTGGCCCACGTCATGGAGGATTGCGCCCAGCCGAGCATGCTCCACGTCGTCCTGCTGGAGCCCCATCGCGCTCGCGACCGATGCCGTCAAGCGCGCGACGCGCTCGCGATGCTCGTCGTTCTCGTGCAGGGGTCGCGCGAGAGCATGGGCCACCCGCTTTGCGAGAGCCTCGCGTTCGACGATGTCGTCCGGAACCTCCTCGCGACCACGGAGCTGCTCGACGAGCACGCCGCTCAGCTTCCGGAGGTCGGCCTTGCTCATCAGCGCGTGCACGCGCGCTTCGGCGAGCGATCCGGCGCGCGGCTCGAAGTCCGGGTCGGCGCTCATCAAAACGCGCATGGTCGACGGCGCGAGCGACGCGACGGTCGCGAGGACGGTCGCTCCGCACGCTTGCGGCATGTGAAGGTCGCTCACGAAGGCGTGCGGAGGATCGCGCGAGACGATGGCGAGCGCCTCCTCCGCGTCGGTGGTCCCCTCGACCGCGAGCCCCACCGAGCGAAGCATCCTGGAAACGGCGCGCACGATCAGCTGATCGTCATCGAGAACGAGCACGCGTCGAGGCGGACCCGTCCAGAGATGGGTGTCGCCTGCAGATTTGTCCCCCCGGAGCTCTTCGGTCAACGTTCTCCTTCAGGCGTTGTCGTCGTCGTCAGACGATGGGTTGCGTGTCGAAGCGGCGCCGACGTCGACCGATGTGGTGCGGACGAGCCGGCGAAAGTTCGAGCGGTCGAGGCCGGATCGGCGCGCGGCCTCCGACATGTTGCCCGTCGTCGAACGCAGGAGCGCGCCCACGTACGCATCGTTGAACTCGGCGAGCACGCGCTTCTTCGCGTCGGGATAGCCCATCGCCGCGAGGCCGAGCATGCCCACCAGCTCGTCCATGGTCTTCGGACCCGTCGCACCGGGCGGAGCGAGGAACGCCGAGGACGGCGGGTCGAAGCCGTCGCCGTCCATCGACATCGCAGCGCGCGTCGCAGCGCCCGACGTGACGTTCGGCGGCGCCGGCGAGGCAACGGCGTGCCCGTTGTCGAGGTGCTGCACCTCGGCGGGCAGTGATCGCGGGTGGATGGTCTCGCTCTCGGAGAGGACCACGGCGTGCTCGATGGCGTGCTCGAGCTCCCGCACGTTGCCTGGCCAGTCGTAGCGCTGGAGCAGGACCGCGGCCTCGTGGCTGAGATGCGTGGCGGGCCGGCCGGCGAGCTTCGCGTGCTTCTGGATGAAGTGATGCGCGAGCAGGAGGATGTCGTCGCCGCGCTCGCGCAGCGAGGGCAGCCGCACCGCGATGACGTTGAGCCGATAGAAGAGATCCTGGCGGAACGTCCCGGCCGCGATGGCCGCCTTGAGGTCCACATTGGTCGCCGCGACGACGCGCACGTCGACGTTCTTCACGGTGTCGCTGCCCACCGGCTTCACCTCGCCCGACTGGAGCGTGCGCAGCAGCTTGACCTGCGCGCTCAGCGGCAGGTCCCCGATCTCGTCGAGAAAGAGAGTGCCGCCGTTCGCAGCCTCGAAGAGACCCGCGCGCGCGGCGACGGCGGTCGTGAACGCGCCTCGCGTGTGCCCGAAGAGCTCGCTCTCGACGAGCTCCTTGGGGATCGCTGCGCAGTTCACGGTCACCATCGGCTTGTTCGCGCGACGCGAACGATCATGGATGGCGCGCGCGACGAGCTCCTTGCCCGTGCCGCTCTCGCCGAGCACGAGGATGGTGGAGTTGGTCGTGGCCACGCCGTCGATGCGCCGGTACACCTCGCGCATGGCCGCGCAGCCGCCGACCATCTCCCCGGCGGGCGGTCGTGCGTCGAGCTCGCGCTGGAGATGCTCGGTGCGCTCGCGCAAGCGCCGGAACTGCGCGGCGTTGAGGACCTCGATCACCACCGACTCGTTGGAGACGAACGGCTTGGTGAGGAAGCCATGCGCGCCGGCCTTCACGGCGCTCACCGTCGTCGCGATGTCGGCGAACGCCGTCATCATGAGGACCTCGACCGGATAGGCCGCGGCCTTCACGCGCTCGAGGAACTGCGGCCCGGTCATGCCCGGCATCCGGACGTCGACGAGCACGACGTCGAACGTCGCGCGCTCCAGCATGTCGAGGGCGGCGAAGCCGTTCTCTGCCGTCTCGGCGACGATGCCGCGCTGCCGTAGCACGCGGGCGAGGGTGCTCCGGAGTGCGTCTTCGTCGTCGACGATGAGAGCTCGGACCGCCTCCTCGGACCCTGCGGGCGATCCTGCGGCAGCTTCTGCGGCGAGATCTCTGGCGCGCTTTTCGGGACCGGGCTCGCGCTCCAGGTTGGGGTCTGCCACGTCCGTCGTCACGGTCACCCGAGTTGCAAAGGGGAGCCTCAGGCCGCGAGCTTCAGCGCCTCCGTCGAGCCGTCCGCGGGCTGCTCGAGAGCCAGGAGATCCTTGAGGCGAGTCGTCGCGCGTGCGTGAAGTTGCGAGATTCGAGCTTCGCTCAAACCCATGGCCTGCGCAATGGCCTTGCTCGGCATGTCCTGGAAGTACCGCATGCGAACGATGTCACGCTCGCGCTCGGGGAGCTGCTCGACGGCGGCGTGGAGGGCGTCGTGCTCGCGGCGGGCGAGGACGTCCTCGAGCGGAGAAGCGCCTTCGTGCGCAAGCCCGGCTGTGGAGCCGGCGGGGAGGTCGTCGAAGCCGACGACGGCGACGGTCGGACGGACCGGCGGAATGCTGACGCCCGCGATCGACGTGACGGAAGCGGGGCCGTTGCCATTCGTGACGGCCGCGTTGGGGTCCTTGCGGCGGCGCGGCGACCAGTCATGACGGCGGAGCTCGTCCACGATCGAGCCGCGGATGCGGATGCGGGCATACGCAGCGAACATCTCGGGGCAGGTGTGCTCGCTGGAGCGGAGCGCGTGGAAGAGGCCGAGGGTGCCGGCGGCGATCAGGTCCTCGCGCTGCACGCTGCGGGGCAGGCGGCGCATGAAGTGCGCAACGATGCGCTGCACGAGCGGGAGGTGCTCGTTGATGTCTTGGCTCGTGGGGTTCGTCGCGGCGGCTCGTGCGGTGGTCATCGTGCAGGACCATTGAGCACTCGCCGTGCCATCGGCAAGCCGCGAATTAAGGCCTATATTCCAGGCTCGGCCGGCCGTATCGCGTCATCAGGCCGGCGTTCGTCACCGCCTTGGCGAAACCGTCAAACGCATGGCGCTCACTGGCCGTGGAACTCGCGCATCTGCTTCAGGACGAACTGCCCGTTCTGGAGGACCTTGAACTCGACGTCGAGGCTCCGGGGCTTGGTCTCGTCGAGCCACACGTACTTGCAGTCACCGGTGTAGTACCCCGTCTTCGCCTTGCAGTAGGCGACCTCGACCGCCTTCACGAGGTCGACCACGGTGGTCATCTGCGCGTCCGTCATCACGCTCGAGGTGAGGGGAGGAGAGGAGGCGGTGGGCGTGGCGAAGCGTGTGGTCGTGAAGCGCGTGGCGCGATCGATGCCGCTGAACGTGGCGAGCGTGGACTGCGCGATGGTCCCGGGCTCGGGGTTGGTGACGAGGTTGTTGTCGCTCTGGAGGCCCAGCGTGTACGCGAGAAAATCGCTGTTCACGGCGCCCGTGATGATGACGCCGTTCGCTGCGACCTCGGACTCGGTGTCGTAGGCGGGGACGACCGCCAGGCCCATCGCGGCGGTGGCGTGGTCGATGCGCGCGAACGAGCGCTCCTCGATGGCGCGCGTGTTCCAGAGGCTCGCGTAGACGCCCTTCAGCGCGCACTGCACGGTCTTCGGCTTCATGTCGACCTTGGTGACGACGCCGTCCTGCGACTCCTCACGTGTGCAGGACATGTCGGCGTTGTCGATACTCGCGAGCTTGACGCCGAAGCTGTCGTGGAGGCCGGCGCCGTCGAAGTTCGGGATGTCCTCGGCGTTGGCGCTCGAGCGGAGCTTCAGCTTCGCCGCGCCGGGTACGAGCGTCTTCAGCCCGTCGACCTGCGCGAGGATGCCTGCCAGCTGCGCGGGCGGAACCTTCGCCGTGTAGAAGAGCTGCTGCACCTCGAGCGAGAGCGCCTTGCGATCGTTGGGCGAGAGGTTCCCGACCTTCTCCTTGGCGATCAGCGCGTCGAGCTTGGTCTTCAGCGGCGCGTTCTCGGACAGCGCGAGGAAGTCTCGGTAGTACTGGATCGGGATCGCGAAGCCTTGCGGGGTGAGGTCGTAGCCTGCCTTCGCGCTCTGCGAGCCGGGCTGGCTCTTGCGACCGAGCACGTCCTTGTTGGCGAGGAAGCCGAGGTTCGCCGCCTTGCCGCCGAAGCGCACGCCGTTCTTCGTGCACGACGCGCCGAGCGTCTTGCACATGTCGTCGTACCAGACGAGGTTCGGCTCGTTGGTGACGGGCAGCGCGATCCAGGGCTTGTTCGTGCGCTCGGCGAGCTTCTGCTGGACGATGGCGTCGGTGGTCGGCTCGATGGTGTAGCCGCTCTTGCCGACCACGAGATGGATCGGCTTGTCCTTGAGCGGCGCGAGCTGCGCGTTCGTCGGAGAAGCGTCGCGCATCACCATGTTGGGCGTGCCGCGCTCCTTGGACTTGAGGTTCACGTGTGACGTGACGTCCTGGAACACGCGGGTGATGGTGCCGGCGCAGACCGTGAGATCAAGCGGCAGCTCGTCGAAGACGAGGATGTCGCTCGGGCGAACATTGCCCTGGTCGGCGGGGAAAATGCGGAGGTAGCCCCATGCCTCACCGGGGTTGAGCGGCAGGTACTTCACGGACCCGAGCACGCTCTCGATGGTGAGCGCCTCGTAGCCGAGCGCGGCGAGCTGCGGCTTCACGGTGGCGAACGACTGCTGGGGGCCGCCGGCGACGAAGGCCATGCGCGCGCCCGGGATCTTGAAGACGGCCTTGATGGTCTTCACGAGCTCGAGGATGCCGTCCTCGTGCGCGACGTCGTCGGGGTACAGCTGCACCGCGTAGATCGGCGGCTGCCCGTCGGCGAGCTGGTACGTCTGGATGGTGCCCGCGTAGTAACGCTTCTGATCGGTGAAGTAGGTGAGGTCGTTGAACTCGCTGTTCGACTCCGGGATGTGGAGCTGATGCTGCGCGAACAGGTAGTGATACTTCGCGTAGTCGGGCTGGACGCCGCCGACCTTGTAGTTGCCGTTGATGAAGTGGACCGTCTTCTTCGCAGGATCCCGCGCATCGATGAAAAACTTCATCGAGCGACCGGCCTGACCGAAGCCGCCTCCTTCGACGCCCATCGACGCGTACATCGCGGCGCTCGTGATCTTCGGGAGCTCGAGCTTCGTGGCGAGCTCGTCGGCGCTCAGCTCCGTGTCCTCGTCATTCGACGAGTCGGCGGCGCATCCGAGGGCGACCGGCGCGGAAGAAGCGGCAAGGCAGAGCGCGAGAAGGAGGGAGCGGGGAATCATCGGGTTGCGTTAACGTGGCATCAATAACCACTATAGCAACCGAGGTAGGTGTTTTCGTTACACCCGGAAAGTTCCTGGAACG
This sequence comes from Polyangiaceae bacterium, assembly GCA_043742085.1. GTDB lineage: Bacteria > Myxococcota_A > Polyangia > Polyangiales > Polyangiaceae > Labilithrix. The sequence continues at coordinate 5,098 of JAYTZB010000846.1, read as the reverse complement.
ACCTGAGTTTTCGACGATCCAGCTACTCGCGGGCCATCCACGGACAACGCTTCACGAGCTGGCGGAAGGGCTTCCTGCTGCACGAAAACCCTGACTTGAAGCCGTGGTTGGAGACGTCCTTGCACTCCTGGCCCTTCTCGTAGGAGCCGGGAGAGTCGGGCTCGATCGCGCGCCAACAGTCGCCCATGCGCTCGATGTCCCAGCGGTAGAAGCCGCGCTCGTCCCAGAAGTGCCGGACGTAGACGGGCACGGTGTCGCCGACGTTGTACTTCGCGGTGCACTCGGCGAACGCCTTGCTGCCGCGGATGACCTGGAACTGATCGCCCGGGCAGGCGTCCCACTCGACCTCGTAGTCGATCTGCTGCGTGACGCCGTTGTCGTCCTTCTCCACCACGTCCTTGCGGACGATCTGCACGGCCGACTCGTAGCGATGCGTCTTCGAGCACGCGCTCGCGGAGAGCGCGCACAGGCCGATCGCGAGCGCGATGCCGAGTCGCTTCGTCTGCGCGGCCCGCGGTGTCATTGCCGCGCCCAGCTCGTTCCGTCCGAGCAGGTGGTGCGGTCGACGTGCGCGACGGCGAGCGTCGCGTCTTCGACGTCCTTCAGCGCGAGCGCGACGGTGGCGTGCTTGCCCGGCTCGACGGCGGCCTTCGACTCGAACGCCACGAACGTCTCCCCGCCCTTGTTGAGCGCCGAGGGCTTCCCGAACGCGTCGAACCCATACGCGACGCCGCCCAGCGACGTCACCGTGCACGCGCCGCGGTTCTCGACGACGACGTGGAGCTCGAGACCGTCGTCGCCGGCGCCGACTGCTGCCACGTTCGAAACGACGGGATCCTTCTCGGTGAAACCCTTGAGCGCAACCCGAGCCCTCGCGATGGGCATCGGCTTCAAGATCTTCGTGCCGACCTTGGGGGTGGGGTTACCGCCCTCGGACTTGTTGCTCTGCGAGCCGGGCGCCACCTGCGTGTACGGCTGCGACCACTGGCGCTCGAGCGTGAAGCGTCCGAGCACGAAGCCCAGGATGAGCCCGAGGACGAGCGCGATGGCCGCGAAGAGGATCGTCTTGACCATGGGGTTCACAGTTCTGGCCCTTCTCCGAAGCGTGAAGTCTTCACACGACCACCGCGAGGACCATCACGATCGCCGTGAGGATCGGCACGAAAGTACGTGATTTGTGGAAGACCAGGTCTGCCCAGCGCTCGTCGCCGAGGAGGCACAGCCACGTGGACGCCATGTTGAGGAGGAGCGACACGTAGACCCCCAGCATCAACTTGTCGGCATGGGTCAGGTAGCCGGTCGCGGGCAGCGACTGGATGAGCGAGTAGTGGAAGAGCACCGCCGCCGCGAGCATGGGCGCGCCGGCGTTGCTGCGCACCTCGAGCTCGTCCGGCGGGACCCACATGCCGGTGAGCGAGATGAGCACGATGATGAACGCGGGAACGAACACGCTGAAGGCCGCTGACGTCGCGAAGCGATCGACGGTGAGCGTGAACTTGTAACGAGAGACGTAGAGGTCGTCGCGATCGAAGCGTGGCGGGTACTTGTGCTTGCCGACCTCGGCGCCGATGCCGGCGACGCCGAAGCTCGCGAGCAGGAACGACTCGTCCAGCGACGTGCGCTGCTTGTCGGCCTCGAAGATCAGCTGATCGACGCCCGCCTTGAGATCTTCCATCTCGATGGTGAGCTTCTGCACGTCGAACGGGTAGAGGCGGAGATCGATGTCGGACGAGAACTTCCCGGTCACCGAGAACACCTTGAACGTCGGCGTGTCCGCGAGCGGCGCGAGCACGACCTCGTGCCCGTTCGTGAAGATCGGGCTGAGGTTCGGCATGTCCTTGTCGGACGTGAGCGAGACGAAGAAGTCGGCTTCGAAGCCGCCGGTCTGGATGTTGAACTCCCGCACCTCACGGATGACGAGGCCCACCTTGACGTGCGCGGGACCGCCGAAGCGAGGATGAGCGAAGGGACTTCGATAAGCGCCCTCGCGATGGATGGGGACCTTGCCCGTGCCGATGGAGGCCTTCTCCTCTTCAGAGAGGTCCTTCGGGAAGTCGTCTTCGCCCTGAACCACCGCGTAGTCGAGGCCGCCCGCATCCGGATCGAACGCCGCGTCGGCGCTCGCGTCCTTGGCAGCCTCGGCGGCGGCGGAGGCCGCGGCGGCAGCGATGGCAGCAGCGGCGTCGACGCCCGCGTCCTTCTCCTTTTTGCCGCCTTTCTTGGGGTCTCCGGCCTTGCCGTCGGCCTTGGGATCCTTGGCGCCGGCGCCCTTCGCGGCGTCGCCAGGCGCCGACATTCCGCGCACGGCGGGCTCCGCGTTCACCTTCTTGCCGAAGATGACGAGGCCGACGCCGAGGGCGACGAGCAAGCAAATGACCTGGAAGAGCCTGTTGCGAGCGCTGCGCTTCGCGCGCGGCTTGCGGGTTCGGCCTCCGTTCACGTGTTGCACGTTACCACGGTGACGCTCGGCGTCGGTTGTAGAGTCTTGCAACGCTCTCCGCAGGGGAGTCGGCAAAGCGTGCGGAATCTGGAATCATCGGGATGTGCTCGTGCGTGGCGGAGAAGCGCTGAAGATGATCCTCGCGGCGGCGCTCGTGGCGTCCGCTTTGGCGAGCGCCTCCGCGTGCAAGAGCAAGCCGCCGGAGCCGCAGAAGGAGCCGAAGGAAGAGGGCGTCGACGTGAAGCTCGCGCCGAAGGCGCTCGAGGCCGCGCATCTCACCACCGGGCACCCGCGCTCCATCGCGCGTCGTGCCAGCGTCGTGGCCGCCGGCAAGGTCGACTTCGTGCCGAGCCGCGTCGCGCGCATCGGTCCGCCGATCGCCGGTCGCGTCGGCAGCATCCCCGTCGTGATCGGTCAGAAGGTCGGGCGCGGCGCGGTGCTCGTAACGCTCGAGAGCAGCGAGGTCGGGCGCGCGCGTGCCGACTACATGACCGCGAAGACGCGCGTCGAACAGACGAAATCCGAGGTGGAGCGCGAGAACCAGCTCCGCGCCGGTGGCGCTACGTCGGATCGCGCCGTGCTCATGGCGCAGAGCGACCAGGCGCAAGCGCAGGCGCAGCTCCGCGCTGCCGAGGATCATCTCGCCACGCTCGGCCTCGGCGCATCGGCGACCGGCCAGAGCGTGACGCTCACCGCGCCGATCGCGGGCACCGTCCTCCAGGTGAACGCGCGCATGGGTCAGCCCGTCGGACCGACCGACACGCTCGTGGTGGTGGGCGAGACCGAGCAGGTGTGGCTGGGCGTCGACGTCTACGAGCGTGACGTCGGCAAGGTCCACGTGGGCGACGAGGTGCGCGTGAGCTCGATCGCGTTCCCCGGCCGCGTGTTCGAGGGCAAGGTCGACCAGCTGGGGTCCGTCGTCGATCCCGAGCGTCACGTTCTCGACGCGCGCATCGTATTGCCCAATCAAGACGGAGCGCTGAAGCCGGGCATGACCGCCAACGCGCGCATCCTCGGCGAGGCGGCGGGGGATGGCGGCATGGCGCTCGTCGTGCCGCGCCACGCCATCCAGACCGTCGACGGGCAGCCGTTCGTCTTCGTGGAGCACGAGCCCGGAAAATACGAGATGCGGCCCGTGGAGCGCGGCTCCGAGCTCGACGACGACGTCGAGATCCTGCGCGGCCTCGACGTGAAGGAGACCATCGTCGTCGACGGCTCGTTCATCCTCAAGAGCGAAGCGCTGAAGGCCCAGATGGGCGCGAACGACTGAGATGACCGCGACGAACCGCGAGCGCTCCGCATGATCGACCGGCTCATCGCGTGGAGCATTCGTAACCGCTCGGTCGTGTTCGTCCTCACGGCGGTGTTCATGCTGCTGGGCGGCGTGGCCGCGACGAACGTGCCGATCGACGCGGTCCCGGACGTCACCAACGTCCAGGTACAGGTCATCACGCAGGCCCCTGCGCTCGGGCCGATCGACGTCGAGACCTACGTGACGGCGCCGGTCGAGCGCGCCATGGCCGGCCTGCCCGGCCTCGAGCAGGTGCGGAGCATCTCCCGCGCGGGCATCTCGGTGGTGACGCTCGCGTTTGCCGACAGCGCCGAGCTCTATCTCGCACGACAGCTCGTCGGCGAGCGCGTGCAGCAGGCCAGACGCGAGATTCCCGACCGCTACGGGTCACCGCAGCTCGGTCCCGTGTCGAGCGGGCTCGGCGAGGTCTTCCACTTCGAGGTGAAGGGCCCGCTGCCGCTCATGCAGCGCCGTACCATCCTCGACTGGCAGATCGCGCCTCGCCTGAAGCTGGTGCCAGGGGTCGTCGAGGTGAACACGTTCGGCGGCGAGGCTCGCAGCCTCGAGCTCGCCATCGATCCGCGCAAGATGGCGACCTCCGGCGTGGGCGTCGCGGAGGTCGCGGCGGCCATCCAGCGGAACCACGTCGCGAGCGGCGGCGCCTATTTTACCGATGGACGCGAGACGGTGACGGTCCGCGGCGAGGGCCGCATCCGCTCTGCCAAGGACCTCGGCGACGTGGTGGTGGAGCGAAAGGGCGGGAGCACGCCGCTCTATGTGAGGGACCTCGGGGACATCAAGGAGGCGCCCATCGTCCGCTACGGCGCGGTCACGCGCGACGGTCGCAAGGAGGAGGCGGTGGTCGGCGTCGTCATGATGCTGCGCGGCGCCAACTCGCGGCAGGTGGTCCACGACGTCAAGGAGACCGTCGCCTCGATCCAGAAGTCGCTGCCGCCGGGGGTCGTCATCGACGCGTACTACGACCGCACGGAGCTCGTCGATCGCACGGTGCACACGGTCTCGACCAACCTGGTCGAGGCGAGCCTGCTCGTGCTCGTCGTCCTCTTCCTCACGCTGGTGAACCTGCGCGCGGGCGCCGTCGTCGCGATGGCCATTCCGCTGGCGCTGGTCGGAGCGTTCATCGGCATGTGGGTGTTCGGCGTTTCGGGCAACCTCGTGAGCCTCGGCGCCATCGACTTCGGCCTCGTCGTGGATGGCGCGATCATCATCGTGGAGAACGCGCTTCGTCGCATGGCAGAGCGGCGCGAGGAGCTCGGTCGCCCGCTCGTCGATGCGGAGCGTCGCGAGGTGGTGCTCGTCGCGTCGTCCGAGGTCCGGAGCGCGACCGCGTTCGGCGAGGTGATCAT
>JAYTZB010000845.1:0-5364 GCA_043742085.1 Polyangiaceae bacterium | reverse complement strand
GCGGATCGCCCAGGGCGGCGCGTTCCCCATCGTGTTCGACCCGATGGCGCTCTCGTCCGACGAGATCACGGCGCTGAAGGACCGGATCCGCACCAAGTGCCCGGCCGTCGACACCGACGCGTTCCGCAGCGCCGCCGGATCCCATCGCGTTTGCACGCCCTGACGTCATTTCCGCGGAAGCACGTGGGCGTGCTCACGGCCCTCGTCGTCGTGCTGGGCGCGGCGGTGCTCGTCGTGCCCGTCGTGCTCCTGCTCGGTCACGCCCGCGGCCTGTGGGTGCTCCGCGAAGGCGGCGCCGGCATGCTGGTGCTCGTCGCGCTCTCACTGCCGGTCGCCGGGCTGATCGCCGCCGGCGGTGCGCTCGCCGTGCGAGGTCGCGGCGGATGGGCAGCCGCGCTCGTGGCAGCGCCGGCACTGCCTGGCGTGCTCGCGACGCTCTTCGCGATGCTCGCGATGAAGAGCTCCGTTCACTTCTTTTCCGGCTTCGATGCGGGCGTCGAGGGCATCCGCCTGCGGATCCTCACCGTCGTCCTCGCCGAGACGGACTCGCTTCGCGCCTACGGGGCGTTCCTCGCCGCCGTCGCCTGCGGTGCGTCGGCGTGCGGGCTCCTCGCGAGCGCGGCATCGGTCGATCGCACGCAACATCGCGCACCAGCGGGCAACGCATGGGCCGGACCCGCGGTGCTGGGCGGCCTGGCGCTCATCGTGATGATCGCGGTGCGCCTCGTGCTGCGCGTGGGTCTCGGGACCCTGCTCGTTGCAGCGCCATCGGTGCTGATCCTCACCGGCCTGGCATGCGCGGCGACCGTCAATGCGCCTCTCGTGCGTCACTGGCGCGATCCGCGACAGGCGGATGCGTGGATCGCGTCGCTCGTTGCAGCGGCATTCCTGGCCGTCGCGGGGTTCGTGGTCCTCGATGTCGGTGCTGCGCTGACGAGCGAGGGGCACGCGCTCGGCGCGATCTCCGTCTCCGGCTCACCGCTCGACCCGTCGCAGCGCGCGAGGATCCTCGCGAGCCTCGCCGACGAGCAGAGCTCGTATCGCGCGCTCTCGATCGTCGATGGGATCTTCGGCTTCCTCACCGTCGCCGTCGCGGCGCTGGCAGGTCTCGGTCGCGCTGCCGACGGTCGACTGCGTTTCCCACGCGGGGCGGCGCTCTACGGCGCGCTCGCGGCGAGCGTGCTCGTCGTCGCAGTGCCGGTCGCTGCACGCGGATGGATGCTCGACGGCGTCGAGAGAGCAGACACGGGGCCGGCGGCGACCATCGAGCTGCCTCGCGTCCCGGTGACAGAACGTCTGTCTCCACCGACCGAGGGCAGCCTGCCCGTCCTCCATGTCGACGCCAACGGAAAGAGCACGCTCGATGGGGCGCGAGCCGCCTCGCGCGTGCTCGTCGTCGACGCCGATCGCCGCGCGCGCTGGGCGGATGTCGCGCGCGCCATCAAGGATGCGCGCCGTTCGCTACGGACGACGTCGATCGAGCTGCGCGTCACGCTCCTCGACAAGGCCGACCGCTCGAAGCTCGCGCCTTATGGTGCGCTGCTCGGTGACGAGACCGGCGCGATCCGCGTGGCGCTCGGCGACGAGAGCGTCGATGCGATGCGTCCGCGCGACCACGAGCTCATGGACGGGATCGCCGCGGCCCTCGCGCGTCGCCCGACGAGCTTCGAGTCGCGAACGACCTCCGCGCCCGACATCGCGATCGTGCCGCCCGAAGGCAACTGGTAGCGAACCGATCGCGCGTATGCTGCGCGCATGGAACTTCCGCCGCCGAGCGACGCGCAGCTCGTCAACCTCCTCGCGCAGCAGAAGAAGAAGCGCACGCAGCTCGTCCTGCTCTTCGTTGGCATCGGGATCACCGTCGCGGCGGCCATCAGCGTCTCGAGCGTGGTGTTCGGGCGTCAGGCCCGGAAGAAGGGCGACCTCGCCTACAGCCGCGCGACGAAGTGCCTCGTCGGCAAGCCGCTCGCGAGCGGTGAGGATCCGATGCAGCGGTATCGCGCAGCGTGGCGCGGCCTCATCCTCCAGGCAGACACCGACGGCGCAGGCACCGCAGGTGGCAAGCCGGCTCACAAGCCGAGCCGCAAGGGGAGCGCGCTCGGAGCCGTGGAGGCGAGCGAGGAGGCGAAGGTCAAGCTGTGGCCGAATCGCTGCGTCTCGGAGCTCATCGCGCTCACCGACACGCTGAAGGACATCGGCGAGATGACCGAGGGCAAGAAGGACCTCGGAGCCGCGTCGCGCGCGCTCGCCAAGGCGACGGCGGGCGACAACTGGAAGAACGTCGAGAGCTACGAGCCAGCGCTCTCCGATTTCCTCGATGAAGGTCGCAAGGCGAAGTTCGCATTCGTGGACGTCGCCGACGTCGCTGCTCCCGTGCTCGTCGAGGCCAAGACCCTCGACGACCTCCGCGATCCGAAGGCCATCCCCGATACGTTCGATCTCCCGAACGTCTTCGTCCCCGGTGAGCTGGTGGCGTTCGTGCCCGCATCCAGCCGCGGGCCCGCGAGGCTCTGTCGCGGCAGCGAGCTCGGCCCGATCAAGTGCACGCCCGCATCCGCGAGCCCGTTGCCGCCGGAAGCGAGCGGCGTACCGACTGTGCTGGATCACGAGGACGGCGCTCCGCCGCTCCTCGCGTTCGGCCGCGCGCGCCGGTTCCTCGAGAACGAGGGCATGTCGACGGGTGTGTTCCGCGCCGGCGACGGCTTTCGTCTCGTGTTCAGCAACACCTTCTACGTCGGAGCGGGCTGGTCGTCGAAGGACGGTCCCGCGAGCTTGCTGCTCAAGGACGGGCGGAAGCCGACCGGCGCTGCCTTCAAGGTGATGACGCTCGAGGGCGACAAGCTCCGGACCGACGACGCCGAGCTCACCGACTGGAATGGCGATGCGCGCTCACTCGCGGTCTCGAGGTCGCGGGTCTACTGGGTCACCACCGACGGCGAGGTCCGCACGCGTGGCGAGGGCACGCCGAAGAAGGGGCAGCCGCTCTTCAAGCTTCCTGGCTCCGTCGACTGGATGCACGCGTGCACGATCGGCACGAGCCGCGTCCTCGTGATCCGCGCCATCGCGGCGGGCGCGCTCCCACGCACCATCGTGAGCTTCGACGATCAGACGGATCCGGCGGTGGTCGACGGCGGGGAGGTGAGCTGCGGTGCCAGCGCAGTGCACGTCGTCTCCGACGACACCATCGCGGTCTGCAGGGCCACCGGCTGTCAGCCCGAGAAGATCACGGACACCTTCGGTGTCGCACGTGCGCGCGTGGGAGACAGCGCATTTCTCGTCGGTGACCTCACCGACGGCGTGCTCGTCCTCCGCGTTTTCCAGGGCGAAAAGCAGCTCAGCGAGACGGTCTACGACAGCCACGTGGTGGGCGGGAAGGTCACCGGCAAGAGCGCGGTCAGTGGCCTTCGTCCCGTCTCCACGAGGCATGGCGCGGTCATCGTCGTGGGCACGTCCGCAGGCGCGAGCTTTCTCGGGGTGACCGAGGCCGGCGCCATCACCAAGCTCTCGATCGAGCCCTGACGCCCGGACGCCAGCGCTCAGGGGAAGAAGACGCCGCGCACGCCGAGCGTGAGCCACTCGTGCAGCGCCGGGTTGTCGATGGCTCCCCCGAGCGTGGTGACACGACCGCCCGCGTTCTGCTTGGTCTGCGCGATACTGTACTGGCCGAGGGCGAAGTCGACGAACGGGCCGACCCCGAACGCTCGCGCGAGACGGAAGTCGACGCCGCCCATGAGGTGCACGAGCTCCAGGCCGGAGAGCGTGTTGTCGACGCTGTTCTTGCCGCTGGTGCCGCTGGAGCGCGCGATCTCGTAGCCGATCCCCAGGCCGACCCACGGATTCACCGTCGCCGCGGGACGGAAGGCGTAGTGCACCTGCACGCCAAAGCGCAGGCTGAGGCCGTTGCAGCTCACGCCGAGATGCGCGCACACGTCTGCGATGGCGCCCGCGGCGCCGCCCTGAGCGACCCCGAAGTAGCCGCCGATGAAGAGCTGGTCGATCGGCTTCACGCCGAGGTCGACGATGATCGGCACCTGGATGCTCACCGCGTCGGCCATCGCCGTGGTCGAGGTGACGCTGCCGAACGGGAGCGACACCCCCGCGCGGAGAGCGCCCTGGAACCCGCGGTGCGCCTCGGGCGCGCCCGACGGCTCGGGAGCAGCAGCGGGAGGCGTCACCGGGCGCGGCGGATCCTTCGCGGCAGCCTGGCGCGCAACGAACGACAGCGCGAGCACGATCGCGATCGCTTTCGGATCCGGCATCGAGCTCACGAGCCTATCAATGGTATCACCAGCGTCGAGGTGGACATCATGGGCGACTTCGATCCCGACTACGTCTTCTCGCATCACCCGGCCACGCCGCAGAAGCTCGGCGACTACGAGGCCATCCACACGGGCGCGAAGAGCTTTGCCGAGGTCATCCTCGCGCACGTGCCCGAGTGTACGGACCGGCTGGCGGTGCTCCGCCTGCTACGCGAGGCCTCGATGCTCGCCTGCGCGGCGGTGGCGCTCGAGGGTCGACTGAAATAGCCGACGCAGCGCTCAGAGATCCGGAGGAACGGGCACCCCGACGAGCCCGCTCAGCTCGCGGATGTCGAGGCCGCCCGTGATGCCGCCCAGCGAGAACGCCGTCCCGACCTTCGCGGTGAGGACCTTCACGATGCGCTCGACGTCGTCGTCCGGGCCGGGAACGAAGACCGGCCTGTCCGGCCGCGCGAGCGGCGTCTCGAGGAGCGCGTCGGGTCGCGGCCCAACGAGCGCAGGGACGAAGTCGCGATGCGCGGAGAAGCCGATGCTCGCGGCGTAGTCGAGCGCGCTGAAGATCACCGACTGCGCCTCGAGCGCCGAGACCGTGTCCACGCCCTCGGGGTGAGCCTCCCGCAGGCGACTCGCCATGTCCTCGAGCGCGGCGCGCGAGAGCGGCTCGGTGGTGTACGCGTTCTTGATCCCGAGGCAGGTCCGATCGACGAGGCACATCGAGGCCACGAACGTCCCGTCCGGCAAGGCCTTCGACACGATGACACTCACGAGCGCTGGGTTGGTCTCGTCGGAGTCCTTCCACGCCGCGCTCATGAACGCAGGACCAAACGGCGCGGCCGCGGCCAAGCGCTCGACGGCCTTCTGCGTGGGAGCCGCGTTGCTCGCGCGGGCATCGCGCTGCACGGCGAGGCGCTGCTTCTTCTTCTTTTCGAGCTTCTTCTGGTGACCACGATGGGATGGCATGGAGTGCGCGAGGGTCTCGCACGCCGGAGATCGAACGGCAACCCTGTCAGGCTTCGGACAGATTGACGGAATCGCGTGACGACGACGGGTCGAGACTGCCAAATTTGCAGGGAATAACCCCGCTCGAACGCTGATCTCTCGCGTC
>JAYTZB010000844.1:0-2333 GCA_043742085.1 Polyangiaceae bacterium | reverse complement strand
AACGGCCTGAGCGCCTTCTGCACGACGTGGGGCTACGCGCCCACGTTCGCGGCACGCCAGCGCCAGCGCATCTTCTTCCGCGTGCTCGGGATCCTGCTCTTCGCGCTCTCGGCTGCGCTCGTCGTCCAGCTCGCGACGGGGACGCGCTTCTTTCCGATCGAGGAGCCGCGCTCGGCAACGACCCCGGCCTGCGGCCCTTCGGCCGTGTCCCCGCCTCCCCCTCCTCATGCGCACTCCGCAGCCACCGCGGGCTCGGGCCTTCCCGGCCGCGCGCCTTGACCCCATCGTAGATAATCCATGGCAAAGCCGAGCAGCATCGTCACCGATTCGGGCAAGGTCAGGCGCGTCGTCGTCGTGGGCGGCGGCTTGGCGGGCCTCACCACCGTCATCAAGCTCTGCGAGGCGGGCATCCCCGTCGATCTCTTCTCGCTCGTACCGGTCAAGCGTTCCCACTCGGTCTGCGCGCAGGGCGGCATCAACGCGAGCGTGAACACCAAGGGCGAGGGTGATTCTCCCGAGGTCCACCTCGAAGAGACGGTCTACGGCGGCGATTTCCTCGCCAACCAGCCGCCCGTGAAGGGCATGACCTATGCCGCGCCGGGCATCGTCTACATGCTCGACCGCATGGGCGTGCCCTTCAACCGCACGTCCGAGGGCCTGCTCGACTTCCGCCGCTTCGGCGGCACGCTGTTCCATCGCACGGCGTTCGCCGGGGCCACCACCGGGCAGCAGCTCCTCTACGCGCTGGACGAGCAGGTGCGCCGCTACGAGACCCTCGAGGTCGAGAACGAGAACGGCGTCGCCATCAAGGGCGAGAAGATGGTCCGCAAGTGGGAGCTCTGGGATTTTCTCGGTCTCGTACTCGACGACCTCCACATCGCGCGCGGCATCGTCGCGCAGGACCTCAAGTCGATGGAGATCCGCTCCTTCCCCGGCGAGGCCGTGTGCCTCGCGACGGGCGGATGCGGGATCATCTTCGGCAAGTCGACGAACTCGGTCATCAACACCGGCACCGCCGCAAGCGCCGTCTACCAGCAGGGCGCCTGCTACGCGAACGGCGAGTTCATCCAGGTCCATCCCACGGCCATCCCCGGCGCCGACAAGCTGCGCCTCATCTCGGAGAGCGTTCGCGGCGAGGGCGGCCGCATCTGGGTCCCCAAGGACGCGAAGGAGAAGCGTCGCGGCAAGGACGTGCCCGAGAGCCAGCGCGACTACTTCCTCGAGAACAAGTACCCCGGCTACGGCAACCTCGTTCCGCGCGACATCGCCGCGCGCGAGCTGTTCCTCAAGGGCTTCCACGAAGGCCGCGGCGTCTTCAACAGCAAGAGCGGCAAGAACGAGCTCGAGGTCTACCTGGACGTGACCCACCTGCCCCGGGAGGTGCTCCAGAAGAAGCTCGCGGGCGTCCTCGAGATTTACGAAAAGTTCATGGGCGAGGATCCGTTCACGAACCCGATGCGGATCTTCCCCGCCGTCCACTACTCGATGGGCGGACTGTGGGTCGACTTCGAGAAGTCGGCAGACGGGCGGCTCGTGGTCGGCTCACCGCGCAATCAGGCGACCAGCATCGGCGGCCTCTATGCCGCCGGCGAGGTCGACTACGGCTACCACGGCGCGAACCGGCTCGGCGCCAACTCGCTGCTGTCGTGCATCTACGGCGGCATGGTCGCCGGCCCCGCCATCGCCGCGTACGTGAAGAACCTCGACAAGAGCGCCTTCGACGTGAAGAGCTCGGTCTTCGACAAGGCCGCGCAGCGCGAGCGCGACCGCTACGTGGGAATCCTCGCCATGACCGGCAAGGAGAACCCGTACAAGATCCACGAGGAGCTCGCGCAGGTCATGCTCCGCGATTGCACCATCGAGCGGCACAACGGGGTGCTCGACGGCGTCATCGCGAAGATCGACGAGCTGGAGGAGCGCGCGCAAGACATCGCCGTCACCGACACGTCGGCGCGCGCGAATCAGGGCGCGCAGTTCGTGCGTCACCTCGGGAACATGCTGGTGCTCGCGCGCGTCATCGCGCAGGGCGCGCGGAACCGGGACGAGTCGCGCGGCGCGCACTTCAAGCCCGAGTTCAAGAACCGCGACGACGCGAATTTCCTGCGCTCGACGATGGCGATCTACGAGCCCGGCCAGGCAGGCAAGAGCGTCGTGAAGTACGTTCGCGAGCTCGAGTATCCGCTGCTTGGCAAGACGGTGCGCGTCACCGACGAGGTCGACATCAGTCTCGTCAAGCCGCGCCCGCGGAAGTACGAGACCGCCGGCGCTGCGAACGCCGCCGTGAGCGACGTCCCCGTGCGAGAGCCGAAGGAGTCGGTGAATACACCGGCGCG
>JAYTZB010000843.1:0-2845 GCA_043742085.1 Polyangiaceae bacterium | reverse complement strand
GGATAGTGCGGGAGGAGCCACAGCGCGGTCACCCCGAGGTCGGCGAGGTAGTCGAGCTTCATGGCGAGGCCCTTCAGGTCTCCGACGCCATCGCCGTTCGAGTCGAAGTACGAGCGCGTTCGCACCTCGTAGATGACGGCGTCCTTGTACCAGAGCGGGTCGTTCTCGAGGCCCGCCCGCGCGCCGCCGCGCCCGTTGCGCGCGCTCTGCGGTCCAGGACCGTTCTCTCCGCCGAGTCTCGTCGTCATGGCGTCTTCGTCTCCGGTGCGCGTCCGTAGGCTCGCGAGCAATCGAGCAGCCGTCGCTCGAGCGCCGGCGTCATCGCCTCGGGCTCGAGGCGCCAGCGCCAGTTTCCGCCGGCGTGACCGGGGGTGTTCATCCGCGCCTCGCTGCCGAGGCCGAGCACGTCCTGCATCGGGACGATGGCGGTCCGCGCCACGCTCGACATGGCGAGACGGATCATCTCCCAGTGGATCTCGAGGCCGTCGTCGAGGTCGGCCTGCGTCCGTCCGAGATAGGCGAGCGCTGCCTGCCGCTCCGCCTCGGTCTGCGCCGGCGTCCGCATGCTCGACGTGCCGTCGCCCGGGTCGTCGAACCAGCCGACGATGGTGTCGTTGTCGTGCGTGCCCGTGTACACCACCGACGCGCGCACGTGGTTGTGCGGCTTGAAGGCGTCGCCCTGCGGGTCATCACCGAACGCGAACTGCACGATGCGCATGCCGGGTAGACCCAGCTCGCGACGGACGCGGGTGACGGCAGGCGTCAGCGCGCCGAGGTCCTCGGCGATGAAGGGCAACGTCTCACAGCCTTCGCCGTGGCGCTCCGACGCGAGCGCGGTCTCGATGGTGTCGAAGAGCTTGCGTCCAGGCCCCTTCATCCAGCGGCCGTTCTCTGCGGTCTGCTCGTCGCCGGGGACCTCCCAGTAGCGCACGAAGCCGATGAAGTGATCGAGCCGGACGGCATCGAAGCGGGCGAGGGCAGCACGGACGCGGTCCACCCACCACGCGTAGCCGTCCTTCGCGAGGTGCGCCCAGCGATAGAGCGGGTTGCCCCAGCGCTGGCCGGTGGCGCTGAAGTAGTCGGGCGGAACGCCGGCCACCGAGGTGGCGACGCCCTCGTCGTCGAGCTTCCACACCTCGGGGTGCTGCCAGACGTCGGCGCTGTCGTGCGCAACGAAGATCGGTAGATCTCCGATGAGCCCGATGCCGCGTTGCTTGCATACCGCACGCAACGTCGCCCACTGCTCGTCGAATTTCCACTGCACGAACTTCGCGAAGTCGATCTCTTCGCCGTGGGTCCTCGTCGCGCGCGCGAGCGCCTCCGGCTCACGCTTGCGGACCGGCGCCTCCCATTCGGTCCAGGCGACGCCACGATGCGCGCGCTTGAGGGCCGCGAAGAGCGCGAAGTCGTCGAGCCAGCTCGCCGCCTGCTCGCAGTAGGCGCGGAAGGACGAGCGCTCGCGGGCGGGCCGCGTCGCTTCGGCCTGGAATGCGCGCCGGAGGTGCTTCTCGCGGAACGCCGATGCGGCCGCGTAGTCGACGCGATCATCGGCGAAGCGCGCGCGATCGACCGGGACGCCGAGCGCATCGAGATCGACGAGCAGCGGGTTGCCCGCGAAGGCCGACATCGCGCTGTAAGGCGAGTCGCCGTAGCCCGCGGGCCCGACCGGCAGCATCTGCCACCAGCGCTGCCCGCTGCGCGCGAGCACGTCGGCGAAGGCATGCGCCTCCGCGCCGAGGTCGCCGTTGCCATGCGGCCCGGGCAGGCTCGTCACGTGCAGCAGGACGCCGCTGGCGCGCTCCTGCAGCGTCGGCACCCGGCTCCTCGAGCGGGACGCCCGCGCGGCGGGGCTGTGGGACGATCTCACGATCCGACTCTGCCCGTCACGCGGACACTCTTCAAGGACCCGCCGCGCGCGAGCGAGCGATACCCGACGGATGCGGCACCGCGATGCCGAACTGGCGGCGCACGATCGCAGACGGCGAATGCGCGCTCGTCCTCGAGTGCGCTCGCTGGTTGCCGCCTAACCCTCGTCGCCGTCGGCGCCGCGGAGGCCGTGCTTCTTGGCCATGTCGTGGAGGTGCTTGCGGTCCATCTTGGCTTCGCGCGCGGCGGCGCTGATGTTGCCGGCATGACGGCCGAGGAGCCACTTCACGTAGCGCTTCTCGAACTCCGAGTCGTACCTGGCGCGCGTCTCGCGGTAGCTCTTCTCGGGCTCGAAGTGGAACGCCGAGTCCTGCGCGGCATGGCCGGTCGGCAGCGTGACGACGCCGATCTCCTTCGAGCCCGTGGCCTGCGCCATGTAGATGGCGCGCTCGAGCACGTTGCGGAGCTCGCGGACGTTGCCCGGCCAGTCGTGCGCGGCGAGCGCCTGCATGGTCTCGGAAGGAATGGTCATGTCCGTGCCGCCCGCCGCCTTGAGCATGTGATTGACGATGGCGGGAATGTCGTCGCGGCGCGCGCGCAGCGGCGGCACGGTGACGGGCACCACGGCGAGCCGGAAATAGAGGTCTTCGCGGAACTTTCCGCCCGCGACCTCGCGATTGAGATCGCGCTTGGTGGCGGCGATGACGCGGACGTTGGTCTGCATCGTCTTGTTGCCGCCGACGCGCCGGTACTCCTTCGTCTCGAGCACACGGAGCAGCTTCGGCTGCACGTCGAGCGGCAGCTCTCCGATCTCGTCGAGGAACACCGTGCCGCCGTCGGCGAGCTCGAAGGCGCCCTGCCGCGTGGCGACGGCACCGGTGAAGGCGCCGCGCTCGTGACCGAACAGCTCGCTCTCGATGAGCGAGTACGTGACCGCGCCACAGTCGACGACCAGGAAGGGATGCTTGGCGCGCGGGCT
>JAYTZB010000842.1:0-8158 GCA_043742085.1 Polyangiaceae bacterium | reverse complement strand
GCGAAGCTGGTGCCGGCGCCCTTGCGGAGGTTGACGTTCGCGGTCGTGCGCATCTGCGAGGCCGCGGTCAGGCCTTCGTGGACCGTGCCGATGTTCGTGCTGTCGTCGGCCGCGACGAGCGCGCCGTCCGGCTCTCCGTTGTCGCCGTTGTCGCCGTTGGCTCCCGCCGCGCTCGGATCGGGCGTGACCTCGGCGCCGTAGGTCGTCGCACCTTCACCGCCGACCGGGTCGGGTGTCGCCCCACAGCCGGGGAGGATCGCCATCGCGATGAGCGCGAGGGTGACGAGCATCAACGAGGTCACGCGGGCCGGGAGCGATCGCATCGATGCCTTCTTCAGCAAGACACGAGCCGTCTTGCGCGAGTCCTTGCGCACATCGGACCGGGCCCCCGACGGACAGCGACGGTGGAAGATCCACAACGTGACTGCCGTCGCTTCGTCCCTTCGGGGATCACCTGCGACATGCACCTCGCGACGCTTCGCGGAGGCTTCGCGACCTCACTCGCGGCGGCTCGCGCTACGGTGCGGTGAGACATCCCCGTGCAACCCCGTACGAAGATCACCGTCGTCGCCGCTGTCGTCCTCGCGGCTGGCCTCCTCCTCTATGGAATCACTTCGCGAAGCGGCGGCTCCGCAGCGACGAAGAGCGACGCCGGAAGAGACGTCCAAGCGCGCGTTCCAGCCGACGACGGAGCGCCGGGGCCGGTCGTCTCCGCGGAGCCGCTCGAGGCCTACGAGGTCCTCGCCGACGCGGGGCCGCGCGACGCCGGACCGAACGCGCTCGTCATCGCGCGTTGGGGAAGTGGTCGCGGTGAGCTCGGTCGAGAGCGCCCGCAGGAGGGCAACCCCGAAGGTCCGATGAGCCTCGTGCTCGCGGGCAAGGATCTCCTCGTCCTCGATCAGGTCAACGGGCGGCTCGCGCGCTACGACGCGAAGGGGCGCCTGCTCTCGACCAGCGACGCACCTACCACCGCGCAGGACCTCGCCGTCGGGAAGGACGGCACGGTCGCGATGATCGATCGCCTCGTCGGCAAGAGCATCACGCTCGTCGACGCGAGCGGCCGCAAGATCGGCGAGCTGCCGCTCTCGCGCGTGCCGGAGTCGGGCCTCGTCACCGGGGTGATGGTCGACGGCAAGGACGTGTACGTCGAGAAGGAGCACGGCGCTCTCGTCCTCATCGGGACCACGGACGGCAAGCCGGCCGGCGAAGCCACCGAGCTCTCGGGTCGCCCGAGCAAGGACGGCGCGCTCCTTCTCACGGCGGGGCTCTCGTCGCCGCCGCAAGGACGCGCGTATCTCAACGCCTTCGACCGCAAGGCCCAGGCCCTTAGATTCGCCCGAACCATCCTGTTCCCGCGCCCATCGCATGCCATCGTGCTCCTCGACAGCGATGCGAAGGGAACGGTCTACCTGGGCGTGGCGGCCGGTGATCCCGGCGACGCGCACATCGCCTGCCTCGATCCCGGCGACGGGCACGTCCTCGGTCGCGTCGTGCTGCCGCTCAGCCACACGCCCGAGGAAGCGTTCCGCGACTTCACGGTCGGCGACGACGGCACCATCGCCTTCGCGGTCCGCACCGAAGACGGCGTCCAGTACCGTACCGCGACGTGCCCCTGACCACGCGCGCTCGCGGATCTACCGGCGCCTGGCGAGCGCCCATGTGGCGAGGCGCGCGAGGCGACGCGCGGCTCGGACACGCTTCGAGGTGCGTGCGTCGAGCATGTCGGCGCCGTGCGCGAACGCGTCGAGCCACGCCTCGGCCGGCTCGCGATGGAGGACGCCGCCGAGATCGAAGAGCGAGAGGTCGGTGCAGCCGCCGGCGCGCGCGAGCGCAACGTCCTCGGCGAGCTCCGACGGTGCGCGGTAGACCGGCTCGTCCTCGAGCGCGCCGGTGCCGACACATCCCAGCGACATGCCCGCGCTCGCTCCCCAGCGCGAGGCGACCCGCGCGC
The DNA here is from genome assembly GCA_043742085.1 of Polyangiaceae bacterium. Taxonomy (GTDB): domain Bacteria; phylum Myxococcota_A; class Polyangia; order Polyangiales; family Polyangiaceae; genus Labilithrix. Next base: position 6,207 of record JAYTZB010000842.1, on the reverse strand, counting down.
TCGCCGCTGCGAGCAGCGCCGTCGCGTCCCGTCGTCGGACCGCGCCGCGCGACCACCCCTCGAGGATCGACGTGTACATCATCACGCTCACGCGGCCCGTCGCGAGGGCATCGACGGGCGTGCCGAGCAACGATTGCCAGCCGCGCGCATCCACCGCATCGAGCGCCACGAGCGGCCACACGGCGCACGCCGTCGCGATGCCGCGCGCATGGAGGTCGGCGACCCCCGCCGTGAGCTCCGCAGACGCGGCGTCCAGCGCCCCGGTGCTCGGCGCCCGCGGGCGCAGCGCGTTCAGCGCGCCCAGCGAGCCCGTCCCCGCGCCTGCATCCGACCCTGCGCTCGCCGCGAGCGCTCTCGCGTGGACGAACGGCGGCTCGAGATCGAGGAGGACCTCGTGCGGCGTGACGCCCGCGGCGACCAGCGTGTCGGCCGTCGATCTCATGAACGACACGAACGATGCCGCGTTGTGTGCGCTCGCCCAGCGCCCGTCGTCATCCGAGAGCATCGGCCAGACCGACACCGGAACACCGCCGTCGCGCAGCCCGCGCGCCACGTCGGGGAGCGCGCCGAGCTGCCACGGCCGGACGGCGAGCACGATCTCGAGGTCGTGGCGGCGGAGGAGCGCAATGGTCCGCGGGCGCGTCACCTCCTCGTACGGCAGCGTCTCGCAGTAGACGCGCAGCTTCGCGGCGCGCGCGAGAGGGCCCGCCGCGGGGTTCGTCGTCATGATGCACGTCGGAGCTTACCGGGGCGCGTTCGGAGAGGGCGAGATAGACTGGCCGCCGATGAAGATCCTCTATGGGGTGGTCGGCGAGGGCATGGGACACGCGATGCGGTCGCGCGTCATCCTCGAGCACCTCGTCGCGCAGAATCACGACGTCGAGATCATGGCGTCGGGGCGGGCCGTCGACTTCCTCGCCAAGCGCTTCCTTGGCGTGAACAAGATCCACGGCCTCCACATGATCTACGAGGAGAACCGCGTGCGGCCGGCGAAGACGCTCTGGTCCAACGTTGTGACCGGCGCCGTGGGAGTGCCGAAGAACATCGCCGCGTACTTCGAGCTCATCACGAGCTTCCGTCCCGAGGCGGTCATCAGCGACTTCGAGTCGTGGACCTACCTCTACGCGAAGACCCACCGCCTCCCGATCCTCTCCGTCGACAACATGCAGATCATCAACCGGACGACGCTGCCGGAAGCGATCGTCGCCGGTCACCAGACCGAATTCCAGCTCACGAAGACGTTCATCAAGAGCAAGCTCCCCTGGTGCAACAACTACTTCGTCACCACCTTCTTCCGCCCCGAGATCCGGAAGGAGCGCACGCGCCTCTTCCCGCCCATCCTGCGGCCGGAGATCCTGAGCGCGAAGCGACGCAGCGGTGAGCACCTCCTCGTCTACACGACGGGCGAGGGCAACGAGGGCTTCGCCGAGGCGCTCGCCCAGACCGGGCTCGAGTGCCGGATTTACGGCATGCGTCGCGGCATCACCGAGGAGCAGGTCGACGGCAACCTCCGCTTCCAGCCGTTCAGCGAGGACAAGTTCATCGACGATCTCGCGTCGTGCAAGGCGGTCATCGCGGGCGGCGGCTTCACGCTGATGGGCGAGGCGGTGTATCTCCACAAGCCCATGCTCGCCGTGCCGCTCGCGCGCCAGTTCGAGCAGGTGCTCAACGCTCGCTATCTCGAGCACGAGGGATTCGGCCGTCATGCCGAGACGCTCGACGTGAAGACCGTCCTGGACTTCGTCGCCGCCGTCCCGGCGTGCGAAGCGAAGCTTGCAAGCTACACGCAAAAAGGCAACGAGGAGATCCAGCACGCCATCGACGAATGGCTGGACAAGGCAGCGGCCGGAGTGATCTGACGGCATGGAGTTCGTCCCCGGTATCGAGGCTTCCGACCGGCTGTCCGGCGGCGGCGCGCTGTGCTTCGTGGTCCATCCGAAGGGCCTCGTCGTGCATCGCCCGCAGTCGGGAGCGCCGCGGATGCTCGACGTCTCCGAGTCGAAGGCCGTGACCGAAGCCGATGCGACACCGCATTTCCTCGGACGTCTCGACGGGCGCGACGTCCTTGCGGTGGCAGCGGCCGGGGGGAGCGGGCTCGTGGTGTTGCCGCCGCCGCTGGAGCTGGTGGGCCTCCGCGCGCTCCACGGCGCGGTCGACGAGGTGTTGTTCGGCATCGCCGTGCGCGCCGTGCAGATCATCGACTGGGCTGCGACCCATCGATTCTGCGGGCGCTGCGCGACGGCGACCGCGCGCACGCCCGGCGAGCGCGCCATGCGCTGTCCAGCGTGCGGCCTGTCCGCCTATCCGCGCATCGCCCCCGCCATCATCGTGCTCGTTCGCAAGGGCGATCAGGCGCTGCTCGCGCATGGTGCGCGCTTCCCCGCGCCCTTCTACAGCACGCTCGCCGGCTTCGTGGAGGCGGGCGAGTCGGTCGAGGAGACGCTGGTGCGCGAGGTCAAGGAGGAGGTCGGCATCGACGTCGGCGACATTCGTTACTTCGGCAGCCAGAGCTGGCCATTCCCGCACTCGCTGATGCTCGGCTTCTCTGCCACGTGGAAGCGCGGCGAGATCGTGTGCGAGCCGACCGAGATCCTCGACGCGAAGTGGTTCGACGCCACGGCGCTTCCGATGATCCCTCCGCCGATGAGCATCTCGCGGAAGCTCATCGACGCCTGGCTCGCGGACGTCGGAGCCCTCGAGAGACCGGCCACCGGCGCGTGATGGCGAGCGGGCGACGCCTTCGTTATCGAGCGGCCGCGGTGGCGGGCGCCGCTGCGCTTGCGGCCGCGGCGACGATCCGAGGTGTGCGCGCCGACGACTTCGTTCCGGTTCAGCTCGAGTACGAAGGCCCGTCGGTCTGTCCCGACGGCGCCGCGTTCACCCGTGAGGTCCTGGCCCGAGCGCCGCGAGCGCGCGCGGCCGGCCCTGCCGAGCGCGCGCGCGCCTTGATTGCACGCGTGAAGCCCGGCGGAGGTCACGGGTATGACGGCGTGCTCATCGTGCGCGACACCGGCGGAACGACCACCGAGCGAGCGGTGCACGCACCGAGCTGCGACGAGCTCGTGACGGCGCTCGCGGTGATCGCCGCCATGGTGATCGACCCGATGACCGCGAAGACGGGCGCGATCGATGCGGGCTCCGCGCTCGCCGACGCTACGACAGACGGAGCCGAGCCCGCGGACGCGGGTGTTGCGCCGGAGCCCGTGCCGGTGCCCGCGCCCGCGCCCGAGCCCGCGCCCGAGCCCGTACGACGCGAGGCATGGGAGATCTCGGCAGGCGCCGGCGTCGGAGTCATCGGCGGATCGGCTCCGACGCTCTTCTTCAGCGTCCCGGTCTTCTTCGAAGTCTCACGGAACGGCGCTGGGCTCGTCGACCCCGCCTTTCGCATGCGCTTCGAGCGAACTGCGACCGCGGCATCGGAGAGCGGTGCCTTCACGCGGACCGGTGGCTCCGTCGATTTCTGTCCGATCGCGCTGCGCGCACGGTCGCTACGTGCCCAGCCGTGCGCCCGCGTCGAGCTGGCCGCGCTGGCGGTGTCGGGCCGCAAGGTCGAGCCCATCCGCTCGAACCTACGACCCTGGTTCACGCTCGGGCCGGTCGCTCGCGTCCGGCTGGAGCTCGGATCCCCCGTCTTCGTCGAGCTCGAGGGCGCCTTGCTGCTGGCGCTCGTGCGGGACCGTTTCTTCGTCGAGCCAGGAACGCTCATCTATCGCGCGCCCCTCGTCGGCGCTACGACGGCATTCGCAGTCGGGCTGGGTTTTTGATGATCAATGAACGCGAGAGCGGACATTCCGATCCGGACGGAATGGTTTCCATGGTCGCAACAGGTGCGCGGCTCGGCGCGCGCGAGCCCGCTGCGCCAGCCATGCCCCGCGCACCGGCCTTGTCGAAGCAGGACGCCATCCGATTCCGCTCGATGGTCGACGCGAACTTCGACTTCATCTGGCGTTCGCTGCGCGGTCTCGGCGTTCCGTCCGCGTCGATCGACGACGCCGCGCAGCAGGTCTTCTGGACCGCGTCGCAGAAGATCGCGACCATCACCGCCGGAAGCGAGCGCTCCTTCCTGTTCGCCACGGCGCGTGGCATCGCCTCCAACGCGCGTCGATCGCAGCTCCGCAACCGGGAGCTCGCCGACGAGGACGCGATCGCCAGCCACGTCGATCGCGCGCCGGATCCGGAGCAGCTGGCAGCGTCGCGTCAGGCGCGAATGGTGCTCGATCGCATCCTCGACGGCCTCCCCGAAGACCTGCGCGCAGTCTTCCTCCTCTATGAGCTCGAAGGCCAGACGATGGCCGAGATCGCAGCGCTCCTCGGTACGCCCATCGGCACGGTCGCTTCGCGCCTCCGTCGCGCGCGCGAGGAATTCCAGAGTATGGCGCGCCGATACCAGGCAACAGGGGGTGGAAAATGAGCGACCCGCGTCGCATCCTCGATGGTCCGTCGACCACGCCGTTCGAGCGCGATCTGCTCGAATCGTGGACCTCCGAGCAGCCCTCGCCGGGTGCACGCGCGCGCGCGCTCGCCATCGCGGGCGCCGCTGCGGGAACGCTCGCCGTGGCCACCGCCGCGACGGCAGCAGCGGCATCGACCACCGGCGCAGCCGCGGGCACGGCAGCCCCCGTGACCGCGGGCGCCGGCGCCGGCGTCGCGGTCATCGCGAAGTGGGGAGCCCTCTTCGCGCTGGTCGTCGGCTCCGCGGTCGGAGGCGTGCTCGTCCTGAGCAGCGCGCATTCCGGCGATGCGCCGCCGGCTGCTGCTGTTCCCACGTCGACCCTCGCGACAGCGACGATGACCGCCATGACCGCGCCGCCGCACCCGGTGGTCGCGCCGACCCCGACGCCGCCTCCGAGCGAAGAGCCGACGGCCGTCTCACCGGCAGATCTCCCGACCGCAGCACCGGCGGCGGCACCGGCGGCATCGCCCGCGACGACGGGCGCGACTGCCACGACTGCCACGACCGCCGGTACCACCGCCACCACATCGTTCGCGGAGGAGATCGCGTCCTTCGACCGCGCGCGCGCGGCACTCGATGCCGGCGACTCCGATCGCGTCATCGCGCTCGTCGAGACCTACGAGAAGCGCTACCCCACGGGCACGTTCCTGCAAGAGGCCGAGGTGCTGCGGGTCCAGGCGCTCACGCGCAAGGGTGACAGCGCGGGCGCACGCCGGGCCGGGCAGCGGTTCCTCGCGGCGCACCCGACCAGTCCGCATGCGGCGCGCATCCGCGCTATCCTCGACGCATCGGCCCGTTGACCTCTCCATGGACGGTGCGTTCGAGCGCTCGGAGCGCCGGCGTGCGCGTCCTTCTCCTCGCCGCCGCGTCGATCGCGATGTCGGGCGCGGTCCTGTCCGTCGTCCTCGTCGGCGTGGCCGCTTGCGGCACGGACGTGAGCCTGGGCGGCGGGGGGGATGCCGCGCCGTCGGTCGACGGCGTCGACGGCACGATCGCGGAAATCGTCGATATCTGCGAGCCGTGCTCCAGCTCGCAGCCCTGTGGCGACGGCGCGAGCTGCGTGCAGATCTCAGGCAACCTGACGTTCTGCGCCACGAGCTGCCCGGCCGGCAACGAGTGCGAGACGGACGAGATCTGCCAGCTCAGGACCATGCGAACGGGCGGTCCGCAGACGCTGGCCTGCGCGCCGAGAGACGGCTCCTGTGCCCCGGCGCAGCCACCCCAGAGCGAGAGCGGTGTGGTCGACCATTGCGGGATGCTGGAAGGCCCGACCAGCGCCGCGGCCTGCAAGTCCTGCGACCACGACGAGAAGGACTGCCAGAAGAACGGCTGCTACGGGGGATGGTGGTGCAACACCACGTCGGTCAAGTGCCAGAGACCGCCGGCGTCCTGCCCGTGAAGGGTACTGGCCGATTTCCCGATCAGAGCTAAGCTGCGCGGACATATCGGGGGGCGGACTTTCCTCGAATCTTTTGCTCTTTCCGGAGATTGCCATGCATCGCGCGACGCTCTTCCTAACGCTCGCGCTGGGCGCGCTTGCCTCCTCGGCCTGCTCGGGCGCAGCTCGCAACAACAGCTTCGATGACGACGCGGGCGTCGGCACCGGCGAAGGCGGAGTCGTGGGGCCGGTCGGGTCCAGCGGCGGCCTCGGCGGCTCCGACGGCGGCATCGACGGCACGGCGCCGAGCGGCGCGCCGCTCCTCTACGCGCACACCGACACGACGCTGTTCCAGCTCGACCCGCAGAACATCGGC
>JAYTZB010000841.1:0-3348 GCA_043742085.1 Polyangiaceae bacterium | reverse complement strand
CGTCGAGACTCGCGCCCTCCGGCGCGTCCTCGTCTTCATCGTCGTGCGCAGGCTCGGCATACGCAACGGAGCATCCGCCGTTCGCTGTGAGGTGGAGGTGGAGGTACCAGAGTGCGGGTTTCGCCCATCGTGACCACCTGTTCCGCGCCATCGTGACCGCGCGCTTCGCGTCAACGTGACCGGAGCGAAGCGACGCTCAGGTAGTTCAGGATTCTTGGTTGGTCGGCTTGTCTTTCCAGCTCGACGGGCCCTTTAGCATGATGCGGTGGCCGCTGTTCAGGAGCCGGTCGCAGATGGCGTCGGCGAGGGTCGGGTCGCCGAGATACTCGTGCCAGTGAGTTGGGGCGAGCTGGCTCGTGACGATCGTCGAGCGCAGCCCATATCTGTCCAGGCACGCGGCCGTGAAGTCCGCGCCTGTTACACCCGCACCGCCGACGGCAAGCCCAAGGGCAAAGCGCTGCCGGGCAAGTCGACGTACTACCCGTTCAGCGGAATCCTGAGGTGCGGCGTCTGTGGCGCGGTCATGACGATCTCCGGAGGCAGCAGCGCTCGCTACTACAAGTGCTCCGCTGCGAAGAAGCGTGGCACGTGTGCCAACCGCCACTCCCTCCGGGAAGACGTTGCTCGAGCGGCGATCCTGGGCGCGCTCCGCAATCGGTTCACAAACCCCGAAGCCATGGCGTTCCTCTGCAAGAAGGTCGCTGAAGGGCTCGGCGGACTGAATCGCGAGCTCAATCGGGATCTCGACGAACGACGTGCTGCGCTCGCGAAGACCAATGACAGCCTCGCCAACCTCGTTCAGTTCGTGGCCGACGGGAACAGGTCGCCGACGATCGCCGACACACTCCAGAGGTACGAACGCCAGGCACAGGACGAGCAGCGTCAGATCGACGCCATCGTCGAAGCATCCCGAACGCCCATCCGCCTCCCCCTCCCCCACGACCTCGTCGAGCGCGAGTTCGAGCTCGAGTCCATCATCGCGGAGGATCCGAACCGAGGACGCGAGATGCTCGCCCGCTTCTTCGAGGGCGGCGCACTCCCGGTCCACCCCCAGGCCGACGGCAGCTACATCGCGAAGAGCCGGCTCTTCCCGCTCGCTCTGCTCTCCATGAACACGAAACCCCGCTCTCCATCTCTGGAGGCGGGGCTTCCTGCGAATCGCCGGAGTCGAGGGCTTTCGCCCTCGTGCTCCAGCCCAAGTTGCGCGGGGAGGATTTGAACCTCCGACCTTCGGGTTATGAGCCCGACGAGCTACCAGGCTGCTCCACCGCGCGCCACGTTCAGTTGCCCGAACTGCGGCGCAAAGTAGTCGCGACCTCCCACAAGGTCAAGGCCATCCGACCACGTGAGGATCACGCGGGAAATTACGCGTGGCCGCGCGCTACGACGGCAGCGTTTCGCTCACTGTCGACGCGCTCGACCCGATGGTTCGGGTCCCGAACTACCGCGGGCCCCCTCTCCGCCCCTCTCCCCCTCTCTCCCCCTACCGACCCCCGACGCCCCGCGGCGAGCCAGCGCGCACGCGAAAGGGCACGCTTCCTGCTCCACGAGCCCGCGGAGGCAGAAACACGACCATGGGACTCGCACACGAAATCGGGAAGAACCTGGGCAAGGTCATCGAGCCCATCCGCGCCGGCGACGACAAGATCGCGGCGCGCAAGCTCGGCGTCGCCGAGGAAACCCGCACCATCGACGTCACGAGCACCGCCTTCACCGACGGCGGCTCGCTGCCCGTAACGTTCACCGCAGACGGCGCCGGCGTCGCACCGCCGATCGCATGGTCCAACATCCCGGACGGCGCGCGATCGGTCGTTCTCATCGTCGAAGATCCCGACTCGCCCTTCCCCAAGCCGTTCGCGCACTGGCTCGTCTACAGCCTGCCCGTCACCGCCGGTTCAATCGCGAGCTCGCCCGCCGGCGGACGCGAAGGAAAGAACAGCATGCTCAAGACCGGCTACACGCCGGCCGCGCCGCCCGCCGGACACGGCATGCACCACTACCACTTCCAGGTCTTCGCTCTCGATGTCGTGCTCGAGCTCGGCGAGGGCGCCGGTCGCAGCGCGCTGCTCGATGCGATGCGCAATCGCGTCATCGCATGGGGCGAGATCGTCGCGACCTACGAGCGCAGCTGAGCGCAGCGAGTCACGGGTCGCGCGCGCAGCGACCGCCAAGCGAACGATACGTTCGCTTGACCGGGTAGCTCGTGTACGTCTCGATCTCGACCTCGCTCTGACTGTTCGACAGACCGAGGCTGTTGTCCCACGCGCCGCCGCGTACCGATCGCGAGCCACCGGCGTAGAGCGCGTGGGGGAAATCCGGGATGGTGCTGTCCATCGCCTTCGGGTCGAAGCCGTCGAGCGCCGGATAATTCACGTTCGCGCAATCGTTGCATTGCCCGGGCGTGATCGGGCCCTCGTCCATCGTCCACTCGTACATCCCGCCGGCCATGTCGGCGTGGCCCCACTTGGCGTTGCCCTTGCTGCGAAGGCCGACGCGCGCGACATGCGAGGCGTTGTCGCGCGTCGTCCGGAACGGGCCGCCGTACGCGTGGACGTAGTTCTTCGGAAAATCGTTCGCGCCGAGCGTCGGGTCGTAGAGCGACGCGGTCATGAACGGCGTGCCCGGGATGAGCGTCGGCACCAGCGAGAGATCGTTGCGACCCGCGATGTGGACGAGGTCCTTCGCGTCGATGGTGCCCCACGGGAATTGCCGCTGCTCCCCGCCGCCTTGCGCGGCGAAGCTCCACTCCGCATCGGTCGGCAGGCGACCGCCGTCCCAGATGCAGAACGCCATGAGCACGTGCCAGGGGACGCAGTTGATGGCCTTCGAATCGAGCGCCGACTTGGTGTTCTCCGCGAGGACGGCGGGGTTCTTCCCGTTCGCCTGCTTGATCTTCGACTCGAGGTCGGACGTCCACCACGTGAGCGTGCCGAAGTCGTCGATGTTGCCGCCCTCGACGCAGCCTTGCGCGCCGAGCATCGCATCGACCTCGGCCCGGCTCGTCGGAAGCACCGAATTCCACTCCGGGCGCCAGCCGCTGCTCGCGACCAACGGATGCGCGCCGGCACCGGCCTTCGGCGCCGCGCCGCGCAGGTTGCCGTTGGTGGCCTCGACGTACGCGCGAAAGCGACCGGCCGTCACCTCGTAGGCATCGAGGAGGAACGGGCTGACCTTCGCGGGATACGCCGCGTCGTTGAAGCGATTGAACGAGCCGCCAGGAACGGCCACCGTCTGACAGCAATCGTTCGAGCCCGGTGCGCCGCACGTGCTGTTCGCGCCGTCGCCACCCGTGCAGCTCTTCGTCGCGACGCACGCCTTCTGTCCACCGCCGACGGGCAGGCACTTGCC
>JAYTZB010000840.1:0-2372 GCA_043742085.1 Polyangiaceae bacterium | reverse complement strand
CCAGCGGATCGTTGCGGAGCGTCGCCGCGTGATGGAGGTTCCGCTGATGACGCACCGCCCGGAGATCGGTGATGCTCACCGGGTTGTCGATGCCGTCGGCGGTCACGTCCACGCGGCCGCGCCCCCAGCTGGCCATGGTCCGGAGGGTCCCGCTCTCCTCGCCGGTGAGGACGTTCACGCTGTCGCTGTCGTAGATGCGTGCCGCGTCGAGGTCGGCGTTGTTGCGCCCGGGGACGAGCCGATCACCCACCTTCGATGCGTGGCACGTCGCGCACGTGAAGGCCGCGCGCACCACGCCGCGGGCGAGCGTCACCCAGACGGCGCCGAAGCGTCCTTCGTGATCCCATACGCCGCCGTGATCGCCGCTGGCGAGCGCGCCCGGCATCGTGTCGGAGGGCTGCAGGGGATAACGGAAGAACGCGCGCTCGCCGAGCGCCGTGAGCTCGGCGAGGCTCCATCCGACGCTCTCGGGGTCGAGCGCCGCCCACGCCGGATCGCCGAGCGCAGGTGCGGGCGCCGGCGCGCCTCCGGCTTCGACGAGGATCGGCGCGGTCCTGGGATCGAACTCGGTGAGGCGACCCCAGTGTCGCTCGTCGTACTTTGCGAGACGGAGCGCCGAGTAGCCGTTGTCGGGATTGACGATGCTGAGCTCGAGCGCGCGACGCCCCACCGCCGGATCGTCCGCGTACGCATGCATCGATCCCGCGAGGTCGGTCGGAACCTTGGTCAATCGATTCGGCGCCGCCCCGCACGCGACGAGCGCGAGCAGCGCGACGAGCGCGAGCGATTTTCGGGTGCCGAGCACGCCACAAAGTAGCCGCTTTCTCAGGCAGCGACGATCTTCGCCGACGAGGGCGCCGGCGGAGGAGCCGGCGGAGGCGTCGTGATGACCTTGCACGACGCCGTCTTGACGACGTTCGCTGCGACGTGGCCGCTGTCCGGAGCGCGCTGGCCCTCGCGGCTGTTGCTGTTGCCGTTGCTGCTGGCGGTGCTCGCGCTGTTGCCCTGGCCTTCGGCGCCCATCACCACCATGTCGAACCGCTCGCGCTCGAGGATCTCGAGGATCACGCGCGACGGCTCGTCGCCGAACTCGAGGCGCCCGCAGATGCGAGAGGCATGATCGGACTCGGCTGCGCTCAGCAGCTCCTCCATCGCGATCCCCTGCGGGGTGTCGGCGAAGATTGCGCTCCCTCGCTTCGCGGCGGGCTCGTCGACGGACCAGACGTAGAGCACCTCCACCTCCGCGCCGTTCTCGTCGGCGATCGTCAGCGCATGGCGCAGCGCCGCGTCGGAGCACGGGCTGAAATCGATCGGCACGAGAATCTTCCGTGTCATGGTGCTGTCCTCCCCCGTCGTGAACGAACCGCTCAAGCGCTGACGCGACCCTTGCGGGCGGCTCGGTGCTCATCGAGGCGGATCACGCCCGAGATGCACGGAACCTCGATGACCTCGACCCGATCTCGTCCGCGTGATTTCGCCGTGTAGAGAGCGCGATCCGCAGATTCGAAAAGCAAGTCGGCGGTCGCCGCGTCGGACGAACGGCCGACGGCAGGAACCGCATCGAGATCAGCAATGCCGATGGAGACGCAAACGAGCGAAGCGAGCGGAGCACCGAGCAGCTCACGCCGTCGCGCGAGCTCGGTACGGATGCGTTCCGCGACCACCTTAGCCTCGGAGACGCGCGTGCGTGGCAGCAAGAGCGCGAACTCGTCGCCGCCGAAGCGCGCCGCGACGTCGCGCGAGCGGCACGTATCGCGGAGGACCTCGGCCACCAGCGCGAGCGCACGGTCGCCACAACCGTGACCATGCGCATCGTTCAGGAGCTTGAGGTTGTCGACGTCGACCATCAATACCGACAGAGGCATACGCGATCGAAGTGCGCGGTCGACCTCTTGCCGGAGCGACGCCTCCCAGTGGCGTCGATTCCCGACCCCGGTCATCGCGTCCTCGCGGCTCGTGCGCTCGAGCGCCTCCACACGACGCCCGAGGCGCACGCCGATGCTGACGAGGACCGCCGCCCCGACGACGAAGGTGGCTGCTCCAGCGCCGAGCGGCGACCACCGCGCGAGGAACGAGCCCACGACCGCCACGAACGAAGCCGCAACGAGGCCGCCCGCACCGAAGCGCACGCGTGCCGACGCTGCGAAGCGAGCACACTTGAGCCACGCGCTACTACCTGCGCCGTTCCCCACCCCAGCCGTATCAACTGCCATGCGGGCCCGACACTATGAGAAGCGCATGCCAGAGAGGAAATCGCGGCGATCGGTGAGCGAGTGCTACCGAACGGTGACGAGAGCCGGGGTGGGAGTTACGGCATGGTGCTGTGCCGCGCGTACGCGTCGCACCGATCGTCAGCCGCACCCGCGCACCAG
>JAYTZB010000839.1:0-5086 GCA_043742085.1 Polyangiaceae bacterium | reverse complement strand
CCGCCGGCACCGAGCACCCGCTCCACCTCGAACTTGCCGGCGAGGATCTGCCCCGGCTGCACCGGCGAGGCGCTCGGACCGACCGGCGCTCCGAAGGCGGAGGCGCCGATGGGCGTGGTCGGCGCCATCGCGGGATCGACGCGCGGGAGGAGCAGCGGACCGCGCGGTAGGTCCTCGCGCTCCTCGGGATCGACGAACGATGCGCGCGCCACCGCCGAGACCAGCTGCCGGCACTCGTCGCACGTCGCGATGTGCTCCTCGGCGTTCGCCCGGACGGTCGCCGCGAGGCCACCGCGGCCGAACGCGAGGATCGTCTCTTCGTCGAGGCACTCCATGATCAGCGGCGGGACCCGGCACCGGAAGGCGCGAGGAAACTGAGGTATAGTGGTCACGTGGGAACAGCGCGACCCCTTTCGGCCGCTTTTCTGGCCGCGCAGGCCGCCGCGCCGAGCGCCGCAGCCCCCGATGCCTCGGGCGAGCCCGCGCCGGAGCGCGCCGATCTGGAGGAGGCGCTCGCGTCGGCGGCGTCCCGCGCCCGCGCCGCATGGAAGGACGTCGAAGCCGGCGACGAACGATTCGCGACGTTCCTCGGCGGTCGCATCGCCGCGGCGGAGCTCGATGCGGCGCGCGTCGCCGATCTCTGGGCCGCGTGCGCATGCGGGACCGGCGACGGCCGCGCCATCGCCGAGGTCGAGGCGCGCTATTTCCCCGACGTCGACGCCGCGCTCGGCAAGATGGGCCTCTCCGCCGACCGCATCGGCGAGGTGAAGCAGGGCCTGCGACGGCTGCTCTTCGTCGGCGATCCCGACCTGGAAACATCCCCGCGCATCACCGAGTACCGAGGCACGGGCGACCTCCGCGCATGGCTGCGCGTCACCGCGATGCGCGCGGCGCTCAAGCTGCTCCGCAAGGAGAATCGCGAGACGCCCACCGACGACGCGCTCCTCGAGGCGCGGGCGCAGCAGGATGATCCCGAGCTGGCGTACATGAAGGCCGCGTACCGGGCCTCGTTCAAGGTCGCCTTCCAGGAGGCGCTCGAGTCGTTGCTCCCGCGCGAGCGCACGCTCCTCAAGCAGCAGATCGTGGACGGGCTCGGCATCGACGAGCTCGGCGCGCTCTACCAGGTGCATCGCGCCACCGCCGCACGATGGGTGCAGAGTGCACGCGAAAAGCTGCTGCTCCGCACGCGTCGCACGTTCATGCTCAATGCACGCATCTCGAGCGACGAGTGCGAGAGCATCATGCGCATGGTCCGCAGCCAGCTCGACATGTCGCTGCAACGCCGCCTCGGCTCGGACTGAGCGTGCTAAGAAGCGTGCGATGCGCCGTCTCCTGCTCCTCGCTGCGGTACTGACCACCGCGACCGTGGCGCAGGCCGAACCTGCCCCACCCCCTCCCCCGGCGCCTGCGCAGCTGCACTTCGCCGTGAAGCGCGCGAAGCTCGACAACGGTCTCCGCGTGGTCATGCTCGTCGATCACACGTCCCCCACCGTCGCGGTCGACGTGGTCTACGACGTCGGCGCTCGCAACGAGGAGCGCGGCCGCACGGGGTTCGCGCACCTCTTCGAGCACATGATGTTCCAGGGCTCGAAGAGCGTCCCGCGCGGCGAGCACTTCAAGCTGGTCACGGGCCACGGCGGGCAGCTCAACGGAACGACGAGCGCCGACCGTACCAACTACTTCGAGATGCTCCCGTCGAGCGAGCTCGCTCTCGGCCTGTGGCTCGAGGCCGACCGCATGAAGTCGCTCGACATCTCGCAGAAGAACTTCGAGAACCAGCGCAGTGTCGTCAAGGAGGAGTACCGCATGCGCATCGAGAACGCGGCGTACGTGCCCGCCTCGATCCGCCTCGAAGAGCTGGTTTTTCAGGGGTTCTGGCCCTACGAACATCCCTCCATCGGCACCATGCGCGACCTCGATGGCGCGCAGCTCGACTGGGTCCGCGCCTTCCACGACGCCTACTACGCGCCGAACAACGCGGTCGTCTCGATCTCCGGCGATTTCGACGATGGCGAGGCGCTCGCGCTCGTGAAGCGCTATTTCGGCGACGCGCACGCGCAGCCCGACGTGCCGCGCTACGAGCCGCCGCCGATGCCGGAGCAGTCCACGCCGCGCAGCGCCGTCGTCGAGGACGCGCACGCCAAGCTGCCCGCCGTCTTCAGCGGCTGGGCGATCCCGCCGACCCACGAGGCCGATCACTACGCGCTCGTCCTCGCCGCGATGCTCCTCGGCGACGGCGAGAGCTCGCGCCTCCATCGCACGCTCGTGCGCGAGCGGAGCGTCGCCGTCGAGGCCGGCGCGGAGACGGGTGGAAACCGCGGACCCGATCTCTTCGAGATCGACGTGAAGCTCGCGAGCGGCGCGCGGGTCGATCAGGTGCAGAAGCTCGTCGACACGCAGGTGGCGGACGTGGCGCGCACCGGACCGAGCGACGACGACATGAAGAAGCTGAAGAACCGCATCCGGGCGCGGTTCCTCCTCGGCCTGCAGTCGAACTTCGCGCGGGCCCAGAAGCTCGCCGAGATGGAGCTCTATCGCGGCGACGCCGGCCTCCTGAACGTCGAGCTCGACAAGTACCTCGCGGTGACCAAGGAAGACATCAAGCGCGTCGTCGCCAGGTATCTGACGCCAGCACGGCGGAGCACCGTCGAGGTGAAGCCCGGCGACAAGAGCGCGGGAGCAGAGCGGTCGGACAAGGCGGCGGACAAGAAATGACACGCGCGCTCCTGCCCTCCGCGGCGTTCGCGCCCTTCGCGCTCGCGCTGCTCGTCGTTTCCGGTTTCGCCTGCGGTCCGCCGGCCGCGGCGTCCTTCGGCCCGAGGAAGGTCGAGATCCCCGTCTCCGACGGCGCGCGTCGCGCTGACCCGTCGGCGCAGGGTCGAGGCTCGAGCGCGGCGCCGCCGTCCGGCGCGATCAAGGAGTCGCCCTTCCCTGCCGTTGCGACCAGCAAGCTCGCCAACGGCATGGGCGTCGACGTGGTCACATCGCGCGCGCTGCCCATCGTGCAGGTGCGCGTGCTCGTGCGCGCAGGCTCGGGCTACGGCCCGACGCCGGGCGTCGCCACGCTCACCGGCGACATGCTGAAGGACGGCGGCACGCGCGCGATGTCGAGCGCGGAGCTCCTGAAGCGTGTGGAGACCCTCGGCGCCGATCTCTCGGTGACCACCGACTTCGACGCCACCGTGCTGTCGATGGCGGTGACGAAGGACCAGCTGCCCGAGGCGCTCTCCATCCTCTCGCAGGTGGTGCGCGAGCCGCGCTTCGACGGAGACGAGCTCCGCAAGCTGAAGGCCCGCACCATCGACGAGCTCGAGGACGAGGCGCGCTCGAGCGGCGCGTACACGGCGACCCGGCTCGTGTTCCGCGAGCTCTTTCCCGAGAAGAGCGCGTACGGCACGTACAGCCTCGTGCCCTCGGAGGTCGCGAAGGTCGACGGCGCGGGCATCCGCGATTTCCACCGGCGGTTCTACGTGCCGAAGGCCGCGACGCTGGTCCTCGCAGGCGACGTCGACGAGGCGACCGCGAAGACGCTCGCCGAGAGGACCTTCGGCGGCTGGACCGGCGGCGACCCACCCCGGGTGGAGCTCGCACCGCCGCATGCGCCGCAGCGGACGCGTGTCCTCATCGCGCATCGGCCGAAGAGCGTGCAGTCCGACGTCTACGTCGCGATGATCGCTCCCGCGCGAAAGACGGCCGGCTGGCCGGCGGTGCGGGTCGCGAACCAGGTGCTCGGCGGCGGCGTCGCGAGCCGACTCTTCAGCGACGTCCGTGAGCAGCGCTCGCTCGCGTACCGCACGAGCGCACAGATCCTCGAGGTCGCGCACGGCGAGCAGCCGCTCGTGGTCTATGCCGGTACCGAGACCGGCAAGACTGCGCAGGCCGTGGCCGGGCTCGTCGAGAACCTCGCGCGGATGACCGCATCGCCGCCGACCGCCGCGGAGACCGAGAGCGCGCGCCGCTTCCTCAGCGACATCTTCGCGATCCGCATGGAGACCATCGGCTCCATCGCCGACATGGTCGTCACCCAGGAGACCTTCGGCTTGCCGGAAGGGTACTGGGACGCGTATCGCAAGGAAGTGCGGGCCATCGAGCCCGCTGATGCGGAAGCCGCGGCGAAGAAGCTGTATACGACGCAGCAGGCAATCATCGTCGTCGCGGGAGACGCGGACGTGATCGCCTCCGAGCTCGCCCGCTACGGCGAGGTGACGGTCGTGGATCCGGAGAAGGAGTTCAAGACGATGCGAACGGTTCCGCAGGTGACGAAGTGAGCGCGCCCCGACGTGAGACCCGCGGCAAGCGCGACGGCGGTGGCGGTGGCGGACGCGATGAACGTGGCGCTCCCGGCGCGCCCGCCGAACAAGGACGGCGCGCACCGCGGCGCGTGGGCGGCGTACGCAGCGCCGCGGCCGGCGCGACCCCCGACGGCGAGGCGCAGGGCAAGGTCAAGAAGTCCGGCGGCGCGCGACGCACACGTGTGAAGGCGCGCATCACCAAGAAGACCGGCGACGTACGCAGCAAGCCCGGCACCGGCGAGGACGGCCTCCCCAAGCGCTCGAACCCGACCGGCCCGGTCAAGGGCAGCGGCATCCGCTACCTGCGCGGCCTCGGCCATCATCTGGATGCGGTGGTCCAGATCGGCAAGGAGGGCATCACCGATGCGCTCATCGCCGCGACCAACGACGCGCTGCGCACGCACGAGCTCATCAAGGTCAAGGTCGGCACCGAGTGCCCGGTCGATCGCAAGGAGGCGGGCCCCGAGCTCGCCGCGAAGACCGGCGCCACCCTCGCGCAGGTCCTCGGACGCACGCTCCTCCTCTACAAGCGCCACCCGAGCAAGCCGAAGATCGAGCTGCCGCGCTGAGGTCCTCGAAACTGAGCTACGCTGGAGTGTAGATGGCGGCAGCTTGCGGCCACTGTGGCCAGCTCCACGAAGCCTATGTCACGATCTGTCCCGTCACCGGCGGGCGACTCGGCAGCGCGTCGTACACGCTCGTCAACGAGGACGAGCTGCTCGTCGGCACCGTCGTCGGCGAGCGCTATCACGTCCGCGACATCCTGAATCAGGGCTCTACGGGCACCGTCTTCG
>JAYTZB010000838.1:0-9565 GCA_043742085.1 Polyangiaceae bacterium | reverse complement strand
TCTTCTTCGCAGTTGTGCGAGCCGTACCAGAGCACCTGCGCGCGGGCGCTCGTCTGCGACGCCAGCTTCTCGTCGTACGCGTTGTGGACCCACATCGTGAGGCCGAGGAAAACGAGCATCACCGGGATGACGACCGCCGCCTCGACGAGCGCCGCGCCGCGCTGTCCCTTCCGTCCCCGCAGACGGCTGATTCGGGCCGTCTTGATCTCGCATGTGGATTTCATCACGTCATGCCCTCAGTGATACATCCCGAGATCGCCGGTCAGGCCGTTCTGTGCTTTGTCGATCAGGCCGCCCGCGGGGCCGATGATCTTGTCGCCGATGACGACATCGATCTGCTTGAACATCGCGTCGATGCCACCGCTGATCGCCGAGACGCCGAGCGCGCCGCCGAACTTCTCACCGAACTTTTCGCCGAGCCCTTTGCCGAAGTGCTCCTTGAATTCCTTGTACGCCGGCAGGTTCGTCAGGAACTCACTCGCAAAGCCGCTGAGGAGGCTCCCGACCTGCGGCAGCTGGAAGCGGTGGAGACGCGCGCGCCACTTGATGCCGTAGCCCGCGTTGTCCTCTTCGTCGCACTCTTCATCGCTCCACTTCGCGGGGCAGTCGTAGAAGTACTCCGCCTGCGCGAGGTACGCGTACGCCTTCGCGTCCTGCGTCACGGCCTTGTTGTTCGCGCCGATGTGGACGCGGTGCTGCGAGGGGTCGTCGAACGACGGCATGATGTTGAGCGCCCAGACCTGCTGCCACGCGCTGCCGTTGCTCGTGCCGCTCCACGGAACGAACGGGCCGTCCTTGCCCCAGAACTTGCTGAAGCCGGGGTCGAGGACATACGAGTCGCCGCCGGTGTCGAGGTTGACCGTGTCGGTGAGCTTCGTCGGCTGGCCGCCGGAGCCGTCGGCGGGCAGCTTGTTGTTGGAGGCCTGGGTCTTCTGGTTCTCGGCCTTGATCTGGTCGTTGGCCTTGGCGTTCGCGCCGCTGAGCCCCGTGATCGAGCTGATCGCGCCCTCGCCGAGGTCGTTGCAGTAGCGCAGCTTGAGGAGATTTCCGATGATGCCCTGGAGGACGCCCATCAGTCTTCCGCCCACCGAATGTCCGGTGATGCCGATGAGCCCCTTGAGACCGCCCATCGTCTTGCCCACGATCTTCTCGCAGACGCTGTCGAAGTGCTTCGGCTCGACGGGCAAGAAGCCCTTCTTGCCCTTCGGCTCCTTCGGCGGAGCGCCCTTGCCGTCGTTGAAGAGCTTGTTGACGACGCTGCTCATCGCATTGCCCGGGATCAGCGACGTGCTGACGACGACGATGTTCACGTCGTGCTTCTTCGGACCGTAATTCCCGTAGTCGTTGCCGACTTGATAGCCCTTGGCGAGGGCGATGAACGGATAGCCGATCTGCGTCAGGTTCTCGACGAAGTGGATGCCCTTCGCGACCGGCGTCATGATCTTGAAATAGCCGGTGTAGAAGGGCCGGTACCTCGCGTACGCGATGCAGCCGAAGAGCGTGGTGATGCAGATCGCGAGGAGGATGTCGTGGATCAGGCCCATCAGGATGTGGATGGCGATGATCGCGAGCAGGATGAGATTGCACGCGGAGATGAAGTTCATCCCCTTCGCATGGAGCACGGCCGACATGAACGCCGCGTGGTCCGTCGCCTCCTGCATCTGGTCACGGAAGACGATGGTGTCGCCCATTCCGATGAGGAACCAGAGCCCGCCGATCAAGAAACACGACATGCAGAGTCCCATCAGCATGATGGCTCCGCGTTGATCCTTGTGGAGGTCGCGAACGTCGCGCGGGATGTAGCCGTCCATGGTCATCGTGCTCATGGGCTCACCCGCCTTCCTTGCATTTCTTGGCGCCCTCGCCGTCCTGATAGCGAGCTCCCTGATGGGGGAACCTCGAGGTCATCGGCTTGAACGAGTGCGTCTTGCTTGCGCCGCACATGAAGAGGTTCGCGAACGGAACGGAGCACTTGTAGTCGGCGGTGACCGTGACCGAGACCGTCTTGTAAGGGTCTTCGCAGTCCGACGTGTCTTCGACCTTCACGTTGACGTTGCTCATCCGCCCCTTCCAGGGGCCGAGCGCCGACATGACGCCCTTCTTCACGACGTCGTCGTTGTCGGCGTCGTCCGCGTCGGGCGTGTTGCGGTTCTTGTTCGAGATGACCGCCGCGGCCCGGCCGCCGACGATGGTGGCGTGCTTGACGACGATGCGCGCGGTCGCCATCTGCTGGAGCTGCACGAACGACGAGAAGGTGATCATCAAGGGCATGAACGCGATCGCGAACTCGACGAGGACCGCGCCTCGCTTGTTCTTGTGCAATCCCTTCAGCGTTCCCTTTTGAATCTGGCTCATCGTCATTGCCTCTCAGGGAATCGGAAGGAGCATGTGATTGCGCGCGCGCACGTACGTATTGTACGTGGCGAGACCTCCGGCCGAGAGGCCGGCGATGGCCGGAATGCCCACGGCCACGAGCAGCAGCGCATATTCGACCATCACTGCGCCTCTGAACCTACGGCGCGCGCGCGTTCTACGCATCATGACGGACGACCCTCCGGGGTTTACCCGTGCAACAAACTCACCAATGGAGATACGCAGTCAGCGCAACTCCGAAGAACAAAGCAGGTCCAAGGCGGAACCACGACAAGGCGGATTCCTCCACCGGTCGCTGCTTCGCCTTGGGGAGGAACATGTTCCCGAAGATCGCGAAGGCGTTCTTCAGGGTCGAGATCAACTTGCCCTGGTAGGCGAGGACCGCGGGAGCCACGAGCGCAGCGGCGAAGAAGCCGTACATCTCGGCCTCGATACCCATCATCGTCTGCAGCAGCGCGCCGAGGCCCGCGAGGAGCTTCAGGTCACCGCCGCCAATCGCGCCTTGCCGATACAGCATGGCGGGGACGAGCGCGCATACGAGCGCTCCGACGACCGAGGCGCCCCCCTCCTGGAGGGCAGCGTTCATGATCTCGTGCGCGGCGAGCATCCGGCCGACGTGGAGTAGAGGTCCGAAGACCAGAGCTCCGTAGGTCAGCCAGTTGGGAATCTCGCCGCGGCGCCAGTCAAAGATGGCAGCCAACGCAGCCACCGCAATCGCAACGATGAAAACAAGGTGCTGATGCGGTAGCGATTCGCTCATCCGTCTTTGCCTAGTGCGCCGCGGCTCATTCCCACCGCGCCACTATCCTCGGATCAGGAGTACATGCCTTTGCGACGACTCCCAAATCCGATTCGAAAGATCGTCTCAGCGCTCGTCGAGCTTCGTCTGCGAGTCGACGGCGTTCGTCTTGACCGACTTGCCGAGGTTCCGGTAGCCGATGGCCGCGAGGAACATGATGGCGATGATGAGGAGCGCGTACTCGACCATCGTGGCGCCGCGGATCTTCTTCGAGACGAGCATCTGGGCCTTGGACATGTGAATTCTCCGTTTCAGGGGGTCGGTGGGTTAGCGGGTGGTGACGGGTCTGGCGCTCAGCGAGCTCTCCAACACGTTGGTGCCGGACTCCGTTGCGTCGCAGACAACATATCCACGATTGGTGCCAGCCCGTTCCTGACCGCCCTCAGCATAACTGGGCCGTGGCTGTTGTCTCGGGGGCAACGTTCGTCGGACTTTGTTAATGTGCGAGTTGTTCGCACCTGTTGACCGAGTGGATCGTGGATCATCCAACTGGGTGGGTGGATCTTGATCCACCCAGACGGGTGACACGACCAGAACACCCTACATTACGCCCACATACGCTGCTTGCGTACCTGCGGAGCGCGCGGGACACCGTGTCGGCGCGGACAAGGCGAGGGCGCGGCGCGGCTAGTTGAGCGCGCGCGGGATGTTCACTTTCGCCTGGAAAACACGGACTTTCTCGACGTCGAACTTCTGATCGAAGAGGAGAATGTCGTCGTGCTGCGGCACCGTGAACGGCTTCGTGGGGCTCGGCGGCTTCAGCTTCGTGTTGTCCGACGTGTCGAGCGTGACCTGGAACTGGGTGTTCGGGGCGACCTCGAGGGCGAAGTGAGCGGCTCCGGAGGCGTCGGTCCGGGTGATCATCCGGTTCAAGTACATGACCGGGAGGTTCGGTCCGTTCTCCGCTTTGACCGCGACGACCACGCGCCGGAGCGACGGAGGGCACGCCACCGTGTACTCGGGGACCTTCGATTTGTCGGCAAATCGAGTCAGCCGAATGCTTGTCGCCTTCGTCGGAGAGTTGAACGCATCCGGACACTTGACCGTGACGTCGGTGGTCTCGCCTTCGGCCCCGGTGAGGGTCAGCATCGCGCGTCCGTCGGGGCCCGTCGTCGCGAGCGGCTTACCGTTCCGCGAGACCGTCGCGCCCGGCACGGCGCGCCCTGGATCACTGTCGATCCGGATGAAGATCTGGAAGGGCGGAGTCGGCGGCGGCTCGAGGTCCTTGCAGCTCGACGAACCGAGCGCTCCCAGCGCGGTGATGGCGAACGCAGCGAAGGACGAAAGCCTCATCACAGCAAAAGCTAGCAGGAGGAGTGCCCGCTTGCGATGTCGTCACGTCGGCGACACGTCAGCGAATGCGCTCCTTCGCCTTCGCGATCGCGGCGTTCGTCATGAGATCGTGCTCGGCGGGATCCGCCCAGCGGCGCTGCACCGCCTTCGAGAGCTGGTGGAGCGGATCGAAGTAGAGAAAGTACTGCCCGGTCTTCACGCTCGGCGCCATGTAGACGCTGATGCCGGTCTCGCGGTCGTAGTACTCGAACGAGTGGACGTCGCGCTTGCCGCCGCCGCCGGGCGCGTCGACCACGAAGGTCGGCGTGTTGAAGCCCGCCGTCGAGCCGCGCACGTGCTTCTCGATGAAGATCGCCGTGTCGACCGAGGTGCGCAGGTCCTCGACGCCCTTCACGAGGTCGTGCACGTACACGTAATACGCGTGGATGTTGAGGTGGCCCATGCGCTTGACCAGCATGGTCATCGTCTCGGGCGAGTCGTTGACGCCGCGCTGGAGGACGCTCTGGTTGCGCACGGTGATGCCGCGCTCCATGAGCTTGTTCATCGCGTCCTCGGTGATGCCGGTGATCTCCTTGGGGTGGTTGAAGTGCGTGTGCAGCACCACCTCCTTGTGGAGCTTGCGGCCCTTCTCGACGACGCGCGTGAGGGCGTCGGTCCACGCGTGATCGGTGAGGAGCTTCTGCGGCATGACCGCGGGGCCCTTCGTCGCGAAGCGCATGCGGCGCACGTTGGGGATGGCGAGCAGCGCGTCGCCGATCTCCTCGATCTGCTGGGCGCGGAGCTGGTACGCGTCGCCGCCGGAGATGACGATGTCCTCGAGCTCGGGACGCGATGCGATGTACTCGAACGCGCGCGCCCAGCGCTCGCTCGAGACCTTGAGGCTCACCTTCTCGACCTCCTCCGTGTCGACGCCGACCGCGTAGCTGCGCGTGCAGAAGCGGCAGTAGACAGGGCACGTGTCGAGCGCGAGAAAGAGCGCCTTGTCCTGATAGCGATGGGTGAGCCCGGGGACCGGTGCATCGGCCTGCTCGTGGAGCGAGTCGAGATCGAGCTTGGGGTGATCGGCCTTCAGCTTCGAGCCCATCGGGATGAACTGGATGCGCAGCGGATCCTCGTAGGGGTTCTCCCAGTCGATGAGGCTGAGCATGTACGGGCTGACGCGCACCGACATGGGCGAGTGCTTGAAGCCGAGCTCGGCATCCTGGATGAACGCGGCCGGCACCAGCTCCTGCACGGCGGCGAGCAGCTTCGCGGGGCTGGTGATGCTGTTCTTCGCCTGCCAGTTGTGGTCGAGGAACTGCTCCTCGGTGACGCTCGCGTAGGCCGGGATGCGTTGCCAGAAGGGACCGCGGAGGAGGTCCTTGTAGGCAAGCGTCGACGGATCGACGGCCGGCTTCTTGGCAAGAATGGGCTGGGTATTCGGGACCGTCGGCAGCACCTTCAGCGCGCTCATGCCCTCTTCATTCCACGGCGTGCGTGCTGGCGCAACCCCATGCGGAGCCGCGGTTTTTCCGGGCTGGCGTCGCTGCGGTGCGGCTACGCGTGCTCGACGGCGAACGTCATTCCGGCGGCACGCAGGCGGTCGACCAGGCGCATGCCCATCGCGCTCGCAGGCGTGAGCACGCCGAACCGGTCGACGAGCGTCGCTTCGTCCTGGGCGAGACAGAGCGCCGACTCGCCGAGCATCTTCGCCGTCTCGCCGTAGCCAGGATCGCTCGTGCCGACCACCTTGCCCGCGAGGCGCTCCTTCTTCGCGTTCTCGTCGACCTCGGTCTCGGCGAGCAGATGCACCTCGAAGTAGCCGGCGTCGCGCTTCGCCTTCGAGGGACCCTCGCCGGCCTTCGGGAGCACCCGCTTCGCGAGCAGCTCGCGCGTCGGCGCGAAGGCGGCGGTGGCGACGAAGGCACCGAGCCCGGCGGTGACGAGGGACGCGCCGAAGAACCCCTTCGGGCCCTTCGGGAAGCTCATCGACTCGCTGTAGTGGAAGTCCTTGCCGTAGGCGCCGCCGAGCAGAGCGTTCGAACGCCGCACGATGCGCGTGTTGATCGCCGACATGACGAAGGGGGCGGTCCACCGGCCGAGGTCGTGGTCGTAGCGGACGCCGCGCTGGTCCGGGCTGTCGGGCCGCGGCCGGCCGACCACCTTGCGCTTGGGATCGGGATCGAGCCCGTAAGGATTCGCGAGCAGGCGGCGCAGGTCGCGGTCGCGCTCGGCGTCCTCCATCAGCGCGAGCATCGATGCGACGGTGCCGCCGCTGAGCGCGCCCTTCATCTTGCCGGCGAAGCCCTTGGCCCAGGCGAGCGCGCGTCCGTCCTTCTGCGCGCGGTCCCACAGCATGTGGACGCCGAGATCGAAGGGGATCGAATCGAAGCCACAGCAGTGGACGATCCGCGCGCGCGTCGCGACGGCCCTCTCGTGGTTCTCGTCGATCGACGTGCGGATGAACGGGACCTCGCCGGTGATGTCGCAGTAGTGCGTGCCATGTCGCGCGCACGCGGCGACGAGCTTCTGCCCATTTTTCCCGAACGGGCCGACGGTCGTGCAGACTACACGCGTCTTGGGTACGAGCGCGTCGAGCGAGGCCTGGTCGTGGCCGTCGGCGACGAGGATGGGGAGATCGGCGAGGGCCGGATCGATGGCGACCAGGTCGCGCTTCACGCCCTCGAGCTTCTCGCGGTTGCGGCCGGCGATGGCCCAGCGCACCTCCTTCGGGGCGTGCGCGGCCAGATACTCGGCCACGAGGCGGCCCGTGAAGCCGGTGGCGCCGAAGAGCACGATGTCGTGATCACGGGCGGGCGAGCGAGGCGGAGAAGGGGAACCCGTGGCCGGCGTCGACATCGGCGGCAGCCTACGAGAAGATCGAGGTACGCGGCAGGGGTTCGTGGTCGCAGCGGCGGCGTGACCGAGCCTCAGCCATAGCGAGCAGCGGCACG
Source organism: Polyangiaceae bacterium (assembly GCA_043742085.1). Taxonomy (GTDB): domain Bacteria; phylum Myxococcota_A; class Polyangia; order Polyangiales; family Polyangiaceae; genus Labilithrix. The sequence goes on along the minus strand of JAYTZB010000838.1, from coordinate 2,167 downwards.
CGCGAGGATGCCCGCGACCTGACGCGCGACCTCCGGCGGCTCGACCACCGTGGCGGCGTCCCCGAACGAGAGCACCCACCCGATGAACGCGTCGACGTTCACGAGCGGCACCGAGAGGCGAAGGCGCCCGTCCGCGCTCATGGCGACCCGCTGATCGCGATGGATCTTCTTCGAGCGGATCTCGTCCGCGACGCGCGCATCGAACTCCACGAGCGCGCGCACCTTCGAGGGCTTCCCGAGCCCGAACTCGCCGTGGACGTAGTGCGTCACGTCGAACGACGTGGGGAGCTCGAAGTACTCGGTCTCGCTCGAGCGGAGCTCGGTCATCGCCTCGAACGGGACCACCTCGGCGTCGGTGGGGGCGCGCGCGTGGCTGCGTGCACCGAGGCAGACGATCGAGCCCTTGTGCACCACCATCGCGTACGGATGGAAGACCACGCGCTCGGCGCGGACCGCGCCCGCCGGTGTGCGCGGCCGGTAGCGAAGCACGCGGAGATCGGCGACCGCGCGGAAGAGCTCGTCCATGTCCTCGCCGCGCGCCGCGTAGCTGCGTGACGGCGGTGGGAGCCAGAAGAATCGCCCCTCCAGGCCTTGCTCGCCGGAGATCTGCGCGCGTCCCTGCGTGCGGAAGGGGGTCTGCGCCACCTTCTCGACGTGACCGAGCGCGAGATCGACCTCGTCGAAGAGCGCCGAGCCCTTCAGGATGTCGAGCGCGCGCCGCGTAGCGAGGATGGCGTAGGCCTGTGCACGACGCAGCGAGACGGTGCGGCCGCGCTCGCCGGGACGGATGCGCCAGAGATGCGCGCCGCCGGGCGTCGTCTCGATCGACTCGAGGAGCTCGAATTTTCCGGGATCGCTGGTGCCGTCGAGCTCGAGGAGATAGCGACGCACCGAGCGCTGCGTGACGCGCAGCATGCGTGCGAGCTCGTCGAGCGTCAGCCCGCGTGGCTCGCTCTCGAGGAGCTCGCGGAGCTTGTCGAGGCGACGGTGCTGAGTGAAGCGACCCTCGGGCCTTCCGACCTTGGGGCTGCGAGGCCTCGGGATACGTGCCGGGAGCGTCGTCGTCCGCATGCTTCGCGCTCAGATCTTCCGGCCGCGGAGCTCCTTCTTGTACTTCTCCTTGTACTGGTCGTGGCACGTGCGGCAGGACGCCTTCGTCGCCGTCATGTCCGATGCGCGCGCGGCCTTCGCGCCGTCCTTCGCGATCGATGCCCAGTTCGTGTAGCCGGCGGGCGCGAACGTCGCCGTCTTGTCGAGCGCAGTGGCGAGACCGGGGAAGTCCTGCGATGCGATGGCGGGATTCGTGTTCGCCTTCATCCATGCCTGGAGCGGGCAGTCGGGCAGCGGCTTGGTCCCGCACGCTGCGGCGGTCGCGGCCGCAGATCCCGACGCCGCGGGGACGGCCGTGCCTGCGCTGGCGGACGCGGTCACGGCGGCGGCGCCTCCGCTGGCCGACGCATCGGCGCCGGCCGTGGGCGCGTTGCCGGTGGTCGTGTCGGCTGCCATCGGCGAGGCATCGGGCGCGGCGGCGGCGGCGCTCATGGTGCTGCTCGGCATCGCCGTGGACGCATCGGCGGTGGCCCCGGAGCTCGTTCCTTCCGTCTTGCTGCAAGCGGAGGTGAGCACCGCGAGCGCGAGCGCGCCGGCGAGGAGCGGGTTGAGCACCGAGGTGCCGAGCGAGCGAGAGAGATGCGCGTGGTCGAGCATGGCCGTGAGCTTACACAAAGAACGGGCTACGCTGCTCGGCCATGGAACGAACGCTCGTGGAGATTCTCGCGGCAAAACGTGACGGCCTCACGCTCGCCGAGGCGGAGATCCGTCGCCTCATCACGTCGTTCACCGACGGTGCGCTCGCCGACTACCAAATGGCGGCGTTCCTCATGGCGGTCTTCTTCCGCGGCCTCGACGATGCCGAGACCGTGGCGCTCACGGAAGCGATGCTGCACTCGGGGAGCGTCCTCGAGCTCGACGGCGTGCAAGGGACCAAGGTCGACAAGCACTCGACCGGCGGCGTCGGCGACAAGGTCTCGATCTGTCTTGCTCCGCTCGTGGCGGCGTGTGGCGTTCCGGTGCCGATGGTGAGCGGTCGCGGCCTCGGCCACACCGGTGGAACGCTCGACAAGCTGGAGGCGATCCCGGGATTCCGCACGGACATGTCGACCGCCGA
>JAYTZB010000837.1:0-6277 GCA_043742085.1 Polyangiaceae bacterium | reverse complement strand
CACCTGGTCGGCTCGATCTCGCAGCTCGATGGCACGGTGCTCGCGACGATCACGGCGAACGACGCCTCGTTGAAGCGCATCCAGACGGCGGGCTCGGTGGGCTTCGGCTCCAGCGTCTCGGTCAACGGCCGCTGGGACGACTACAAGCGCATCACGCTCCCGTAAGACGCACCGCTCTACGCGCGTTCGACGGCAACGACGCCCTGGACCTTCTGGAGAGCGCGCATGACGCCCTTCAGCTGGTTCAGGTCGGAGCACACGAACGTGAAGACGTTGACGGCCTTGCCGTCGTCACCGGCGCGGCAGTTGGCCTCGCTGATGTTGATCCCCATGTTGCTGAACGTGTGGCCGACGGTGGCGAGGATGCCGGGGCGGTTCGCCGTGACCACGCGGAGCTGCACGGCGCGATTGATCTTCGCCTTCGAGTCCCAGCTGATCTCGACGCGACGCTCGGGATCGGTGTCGAATGCCTTCGGGCAGCCGCGGCGATGGATGGTGACGCCTCGGCCGCGCGTGATGAAGCCGAGAATGTCGTCACCGGGCAGCGGATTGCAGCACTTGGCGTAACGGACGAGGACGTCGTCGATGCCGTTGAGGCGGATGCCGCCGTCGTCACCGCGTACCTGGTTTGCGACCTTGCGGACGAAGCCGGCGATGCGGCCTTCGCGGAGCTGCTCGGGCGGGACGCTCTTCGCGCCGTCCATCGACGGCGGCGCCACGACGTCGAGCACGTCCTTGGGATCGATCTTGCCGTAGCCGATGCCGATGAACAGCTCGTCCAGGTTGCCGACGCTCAACGTCTCGAGCAGCTTCCGCAGCTCGGGGTCGTTCTTCAGCAGCTTGGTGAGCGAGACGCTGCTCTTCTGGAACTCGCGCTCCAGCAGCTCGCGTCCGAGCTTGAGCGACTTGTCGCGCTGCTCCTGGCGCAGGAAATTGCGGATCTTCGCGCGCGCCCGCGTGGTGGTCGCGATGTCCAGCCAGTCCTTGCTCGGCTGCTGGTGGGCGGCGGTCACGATCTCGAGGACGTCGCCGTTGCGGAGCTTGTAGCGGAGCGGCTCGAGCTTGCCGTTCACGCGCGCGCCGGTGATGTGCTCGCCGAGCTGCGAGTGAATCGCGAACGCGAAGTCGATGGGCGTCGAGCCGCGCGGGAAGACGCGGACCTCGCCTTTGGGCGTGAAGACGTAGACCTCGTCCTGGAAGAGATCGACCTTCACGCCTTCGAGGAACTCGGCCGGGTCCTTGAGGTCCTTCTGCCACTCCATGAGCTGGCGGAGCCAGCCGAAGCGCGCGGCGTCGGAGTCGGCGATGCCGCCGCCGTGCTTCTCCTTGTACTTCCAGTGCGCGGCGATGCCTCGCTCGGCGACGCGGTTCATCTCGTGCGTGCGGATCTGGATCTCGATGCGCTCACGACCCGGGCCGATGACCGTCGTATGGAGCGACTGGTACATGTTTGGCTTGGGGAGCGCGATGTAGTCCTTGAAGCGGCCCGGCACCGGCGTCCACCTGGAGTGGATGACGCCGAGCGCCGCGTAGCAGTCGCTGACGCTCTCCACCGACACGCGGAACGCGATGATGTCGTGGATCTGCTCGATGGTGCACTCGTTGGCCTTCATCTTGCGCCACACCGAGTAGAGGTGCTTCGCGCGACCGGTCACCTCGGCGGCGAAGCCCTGCTCGGCGAGCTTGCCCGACAGGGTCTTGGAGGTGTCGGCGATGTACTTGTCGCGCTCCTTGGAGGTCTTCGCGACCGCGTTCTCGACCTCGATGTACGAGTCGGGCTCGAGCCAGCGGAACGAGAGATCCTCGAGCTCGCTCTTGAACGCCTGGATGCCGAGGCGGTTGGCGAGCGGCGCGTAGATCTCGAGGGTCTCGCGCGCGATGCGCTCCTGCGCCTCCGGCTTCATGTGCTCGAGCGTCCGCATGTTGTCGACGCGATCGCACAGCTTGATGAGGAGCACGCGGATGTCGCGCGCCATCGCGACCACCATCTTGCGGAAGTTCTCGGCCTGCCGATCTTCCTTCGAGGTGAAGTTGATCTTTCCGAGCTTGGTGACGCCGTCGACGAGCGAGGCGACCTCGTTGCCGAACTCGCGCTCGATGTCCTTGGTGGTGGCGAGCGTGTCCTCGACGACGTCGTGGAGGAGCCCCGCGCAGACGCTTGCGGTGTCGAGACGCAGCTCGGTGATGATGCCCGCCACCGACGCCGGGTGGATGAAGTACGGGTCGCCCGACTTCCGCTTCTGTCCCGTGTGCGCCTTCGAGCTGTACTCGTAAGCGCGCTTGATCATTTCCGCGTCCGCGGCCGGCTGATAGGCCCGCACGCGGTCGATGATGTCCGTGACCTGAAGCATTTAGGGGGGAGAGGCTCAGCGCGCGATCGCGCGATAAAAGCCTGAATTTGAAGGTAACACCCGCCCCACGAACCGGCAATGTGCCGGCGAAATACGCGCAGTCAGCTATCCTCGATACCGATGGACAGGCCGCCGCGCTGGTCGGGTGCGCTCGTGATGGCGCTGGGATGCGCGTTCATCTCCGGAAGCTCGTGCGGCGTGAGCATGGTCGACTTCGCTGCCCACATGGATGGGCCCGGTATCGGCCTCGAATGGAGCCGCCCCCTCGGAAGCGAATACGGCCTCCGGGCCGGCATGCTGATGGCCACGCTCCTCGTTCACGGACTGCTGAGCCTGATCTTCTACGGGCACGCAGGCGCCAAGCCCATCGGTGCGCTCGCCCTGCCCGGCGTCTGGTTCGTCGCCTTCTTCGTCGGGCTCGTCGGTGGCGGCCGAGCCCTCGCGCCGTGGTGGAAGCTTGGTTGCGATCGCGGTCACGGCTACGCGTGCTACGCGGCGTCGGGCGTGACGCGGGGCGCGGAGAGCGCGGCGCTGGAGGAACGCGGCTGCGCGGCGGACGTCGGAATCGCGTGCGAGCGCATCGCGCGTCGCGACCCGTCCCGCCTGCCCGGCCTCTGCGCCGACCGCGCGCGGGCGTGCCTCGAAGAGCCCGCCGCAACGCGCGCGGTCTTCGGGCGTTGCTACGGCATGGAGGAGGTCTGTCGGAGCGTCGAGCGGTCATCAGGCCCTGCTTCCACGCCCGACTGACCCCCACGACGCCCCACGATGCCCGACGTCACGCCGGCGAGGAATGCGCCGTCGCGTGGTAGCCTCCCGATTCGTGCCGGTCGCCGTAGGAGAGACGTTCGAGCGCTATACGATCGAGTCGCTCATCGGCCGCGGCGGAATGGGCGAGGTCTATCGCGCCGTCGATACGCGGCTCAGGCGCAAGGTGGCGCTCAAGGTGCTGCGCCCCGATCGGGACCACCCCGAGGCGGTGGCGCGGCTGTTCCGCGAAGCTCGGTCGGCCGCCGTTCTCGCCCACCCCAACACGGTGGCCATCCACGACATCGGGGAGGCCGAGGGCATCTTCTACATCGTGATGGAGCTCGTGACCGGGCAGTCGCTCCTCGCGTATGTCGGCGACGACCGGGTGCCCGCTGCGCGCAAGCTCTCGTGGCTCGTCGATGTCGCGCGCGCGCTCGGAGCGGCGCACAAGACCGGGGTCATCCATCGCGACGTGAAGCCGTCCAACGTGATGGTGTCCGACGACGGCGTCGTGAAGGTGCTGGATTTCGGCCTCGCCAAGCCGCTCGCGCCCGTGAGCTTTCGCACGCAGCAAGGGCACGTGCTCGGAACGCCGCGCTACATGGCGCCGGAGCACCTCGCGGGCGCCGAGATCGACGCACGCACGGATCAGTACGCCTACGGGCTCACTGCGTACGAGCTCGTCGCGGGCAAGCATCCCGGTGGCGTGCTCGCCGGGCCGGTCGACGTCCCCGCGCTCGATGCGCTCGTGCCGGGCGTATCGCGCGGCGTCGCGCAGGTGATCGCGCGCGCGATGGCGACGAAGCCCGAGGACCGATTCGCGTCGATGGACGAGCTCGCCGTCGCGCTCGAGGATGCGCTGGCGGGCAAGCCGCCGCGCGGAACCGCGGCCACGGCGACCGCCGCGGCCGCCGGTGATGCGAGCGAGATCACGGCGCTAGAAGGGCCTGCGCCCGCGACCGAGCTTCCGGTCACCGACACGGTGCGGTTCGGCGGCGTGCTGTTCGAGGAGCGCGATCCCGAGGAGGATCGCGCGACCGTGACCGCGCGCACGACGGCGGGAGCGACGCTCCAGATGGTCGAGGCGCCGCCGGAGATCGCGGCTGCGCTGGCCGCCCGGGCGCCGGCCCCGGCGACGAAGCCGACGACGCGTCCGGTGGCCGAGCGGACGCTGCTGTCCGCCGATGCGGCGGCGGCCGCGCCGGTCGCGAGGACGTTGCTCGCGGCCGGGAGCGTGACGTCGGACGTGCAGGCTGCGAGGGACAGCGCGGTACGCAAGGCCAGCGCGGAGGCGGAGGCGAAGGCGAAGGCCGAGGCGAAGGCCGAGGCGGACGCGCCGCTGTCGAGGTTGCCGGCGGGGGTGCCTCCGAAACGATCGGGGGCTCGCCTGCTGGGTGGAATCGCGCTGCTCGGGGTGTGCGCGTTCGGCGGCGCGTACTACGGGTCGAAGGAGCTCGCGCGTTCCGACGCGCCTGCGCCCTCGAGCGCTATCGCGGACGCTGCGGTCAGCGCATCGGCTCACGGCGCAGCGAGCGCCGGCGCTGCGCCGGCCGAGACGCTCTCGGCCCCGACACCGAGCGCGAGCGTGCCGATCACGACGAGCACGTCGGTGCCGCTCCTCAAGCGTCCCCCGCGCCCGCAGACAAACCGCTAAGGTCTCGGCGTTGGCGTCGATCTACATCCACTTTCCATGGTGCCTGGCGAAGTGTCCTTACTGTGACTTCGTCAGCTACGCCTCCGAGCGCGAGGACATCGATCACGTCGGCTATGCCGACGCCGTCCTGCGCGAAGCGGAGGGCCGAGCGCGCCAGCTCGCGAAGCGCGGACGCTCGCTCGAGGTCGGCAGCATCTTCTTCGGCGGCGGGACGCCGAGCCTGTGGGAGCCACGGGAGCTCGGACGCGTCCTCGGCCGCCTTCGAGAGGTGTTCCCCGATCGGCCCGACGGAGCCGAGCTCGAGATAAGTGTAGAGTGCAACCCGACGTCGCTCGACGCCGATCGCGCGCGCGCGCTCGGCGACGTGGGCGTGAATCGCCTCTCCATCGGCACGCAATCGCTCCGCGCCGAGCAGCTCAAGTTCCTGGGCCGCCTCCACGATCCGGACGGCGCGAGGCGCGCCATCGAAGCCGCGCTCGGCTCCGGCATCGCCCGCGTCTCGACCGACCTCATCTTCGGCCTGCCCGACCAGTCCACCGAGGACGCCCGGGCCCAGGCCCTCGCGCTGGCCGACACCGGGCTCCGTCACCTCTCCTGCTACCAGCTCACCATCGAGCCGGGCACGCAGTTCGGCGAGCGCAAGAAGCGCGGCCTCCTCCCGATGGCCGACGAAGCAGTGGTCGCCGACGCCTTCCTCGCCATCGAGGAGGCGCTCGAAGCACGCGGCCTCCGCCACTACGAGATCTCGAACTACGCCGTGCCCGGTGAGGAGGCTCGTCACAACCTCGCGTACTGGCGCGGCGACGAGTACCTGGGCCTCGGCTGCGCGGCCTTCGGCTATGCGAGAGACCCCGAGCGCCGGGGCCACGGCGTCCGCTGGCGCAACGCCATCGAGCCGAAGCGCTATGTGGAGGCGACGCGCGCGATGAAGGACGACGTGCTCGGCGAGGGCGACGGCGTCAGCATGTTCGCCGAGGACCTCGACAGCACCGCGCTCCTCCGCGAGCGCATCATGCTTGGCCTGCGCCTCGTGGAGGGCGTCGATCTCGGGCGCGCGAGCGCCGATCTCGACATCGATCCGTGGACGCCGGAGCGGCTCCGCGCCATCGAGCGCCTCGTCGAGCGCGGGCGCCTCACACGCGACGGCAACGTCCTCACGATCCCGCGCGCGGCCTGGCTCTTCACGGACGACATCGCCGCGCGCCTCTTCTAGGCCTGTTTCAGAGGCTCATTTCCGATCGGTGAGCGCGCGATTGCCGCTCGCCGTCGAGCGCGGCTCGACCGTCGCCGTCGCCGTCGCTGCCGCTGTCACCGTCGCTGTCGCCGTCGCCGCCGCCGTCGTTACCGTGCCGTGCGTCGCCGGCGGCGCGCGCAGGAGTCGGCGCGCGATGCTGGCCGATGCTGCCGCGGACGGCGTCGAGGCTCCGTCGTCGCTCGCGGCCGACGCGACGGCGGCAGGCGACGACGACGACACAGGCGCCGCGGAGCCGGCCGCGGTCGGACCGAAGCCTGGCGCAGGTCCGAC
>JAYTZB010000836.1:0-3929 GCA_043742085.1 Polyangiaceae bacterium | reverse complement strand
GAGAAATCGATCGAGGTCAAGGTCGGCGTCCTCATCCTCGTGTCGCTCGGCATCCTCGCGGCGTTCGTTCTCATCATGGGCGGCCTGTCGTTCGAGAAGACGTACACAATCTTCGTCGACTTCGACAATCCGGGCGGTCTCCAGACCGGCGCTCCCGTGCGCGTCGCCGGCGTGAAGGTCGGCAAGGTCAGCGAGCTCGCGTTCATGGGCGGCAAGATCGACCCGAAGACCAACCGCCGCACGCTCGTCCGCGCCAAGCTGAGCGTCGAGGCGCGCGTGAAGGAGTCGATCCACGACGACGCGGACTTCTACGTCACCACGCAGGGCGTCCTCGGCGAGCAGTACCTCGCGATCGATCCCGGATCGCCGCAGAAGGGCGTGCTCCCCGAGAACAGCATCGTGAAGGGCATCGACCCGCCGCGCCTCGATCTCTTCCTCGCCAAGGCCTACGAGCTGCTCGACACGACCATGAACGGCATCCGCAACAACCGCGAGCTGATCAGCGACATCGCGACCAACACCGCCGGGCTGCTCAAGGGCCTCAACACGACCCTCACCGACAATCGCGAGCGCATCAACCGCACGATGGCGAACCTCGAGTCGCTGACCACCGAGGCGAACACGCTCACCGTCCACGCGCGCACGCAGTACGTCGACAACCCGAAGATCGCGCGCACCATCGACAACATCGACCGGCTCTCTTCGGACATCCAGAAGGACAGCGGGCCCATGTTGAAGGACGCGCGCGAGTCGCTCGCGAACCTCAATCGCGCGTCGAAGGCGGTCGGCGGCGAGGAGGAGCAGGTCAAGCTGAAGAAGACCATCGAGGACGTCGCTCAGCTCGCTGCGCGCGCCAACGCCACGGCCGCCGACGCGCAGGCCATCGTCCAGCACATCAAGAAGGGCAACGGCACCGTCGGCGCGCTCGTCATGGACGAAGCCATCTACGACGACGTCCAGGAGATGGTCCGCGACCTCAAGCACAACCCGTGGAAGTTCTTGTGGCGCGAGTGACGCTGCACGCCTGACGGCGGCGTCACCGCCTGGCGGCGCAACGGCGCGCGCTTAGCCGTCGTCGCCGGCGTCGAGCGGCGGCATGCTCGTGTCGGGCATGCTCGTGTCGGGGATGCTCGTGTCTTGAGACCCAGGGCCGTCGGTCGGGTTGGCCTCGCGCGGACCGTCGCCGCCTGCTTCGGCAGCGGCGCCTGCCTCCGGCGGCGGGCGACCGGTGACCTGCGAGAGGTCGTCGGAGCAGAGCCGCGCGCCGCCGCGCTGCGGGACGCACACGAGGCCGTCCTGGCAGTCGGTCGCCGCGAAGCACTCCTGGCCCGCCGCGGACAGCGACGTCTGTGCGGCACAAGCGAACAGGATCGCGCCGACGACGATCGAACCGGTCACGACGGCGATGCCGGTCCGACGCCTGCCCGCGGGGCGACTCGAATCGGCGCAGGACGACCGGATGCCGGGCTTCACGAGGGAAATTCTACGCGATCGTCAACAGCACGTCGCCTTCGTTGACCGCCTGGCCCTCGGCGCAGCTGATCTTCTCGACCTTTCCGGCCGCCGGCGCCTCGACGGGCATCTCCATCTTCATCGACTCGAGGATCACGCAGGTCTGCCCTTCCGTGACCGAGTCGCCCTCTTTGACCTCGATCTTCCAGACGGTTCCCGTGATGTGCGCGTTCACGTTGTGAGCCATGGGCGGCATCCTCTACCGGGTGATGCTTCCCACGCAACGCCAAAGACCACACCGCGAGACCCAAAGCCCCTGCGGCTCGGGGGTCGAACTCGCGCGCGATACCGTTTGCGCACACTCGCCACGCCGAGTACCTTTTCTCGGCAGGCGGTCCCAGGCCGCCTGGCAGTAGCCTTTTCGCATTCCCGCACCCCCGCAGCACCCCTAGAGCACCTGACATGGCGGAACAGAAAGAGAGCTCCGTTCTCTTCTCCCTCAAAGAGCTGATGAGCCTCGAGGAAGATCGCATCAAGCAAGAGGACGACGACAAGAAGCGCAAGGAGGCCGCCGAGCTGCACGCTCGTCAGGAAACCGAGCGCCGTGCACGCGAGGCCGAAGAAGCCCGCATGATGGGCGAGCAGGAGCGCAACCGTCAGGAAGCCCAGCGCCAGCGCGAGGAGCAGGCTCGCGTCGAGGCCATTCGCCAGGGCGAGGTCGAGAAGGCGCGCCACGAGGCCGAGCAGCAGGCTCGCCTCCGCGCGATGTCCCAGCAGCAGGAGCACGAGCGCCAGCTCGCCGCCCTCTCGCAGGACAAGCAGAAGAAGAAGCTCACGTACATCGCGCTCGGCATCGGCGCGATGCTGATCGTCGGCGGCGCCGGCGGCGGCTATGCGTTCTATCGCAGCGGCGTCGAGCAGGCGCGCATCACGGCGCTCAAGAACGCCGAGATCGCCGAGCAGAAGGCACAGCTCGACAAGCTGATGTCCGACTTCAAGGCGCAGAGCGATGCCATCGCAACCGCCCAGGCCGAAGCCGCGAGCGCAAAGAGCGATGCCGATCGCCTTGCGGCGCAGCAGAAGCTGGCCGCAGCGCAGGCCGAGCAGAGCCGCACGAAGGCGAACATCGCCGCCGTCCAGAACCGCCCCGTCGGCGGCGGTGGTGGCGGTGGTGGCGCCGGCAAGGGAACGCCTCGTCCGGCCTGCACGTGCCAGGCAGGCGACCCGCTCTGCGCGTGTCTGTAGTCGGCTAGTTCTTCACCGTCGTCGTCATTTTTGGCGGCGATCGTGTAAGAAGGCGTCGTGAGCGAACGACCCCCGATCGCGTACGCCCTCGACTTTGCGAGCGCGCACGAGGCCCGCGAGGCAGCGGCGCGCGTCGCTCCCGCCATCGGCATGGTCAAGGTCGGCCTCGAGCTCTTCGTGCACGAAGGGCCCTCGATCGTGGCCATCGGACGCGAGGTCGGGCTCCCCGTCTTCCTCGATCTCAAGCTGCACGACATCCCCGAGACCGTCGAGCGCGCCGTCGCGCAGGCCTCGCAGCTCGGTGCACGCCTCGTCACCGTGCATGCGAGCGGTGGCCGCTCCATGCTGAAACGCGCGGTCGCGCGCGCCGCGGCCGAGGGCGGGAACCTCGCCATCTGCGCCGTCACCGTGCTCACATCGCTCGACGAAGCCGACCTGCACGACATCGGCATGAACGGCAGCCCCGGTGAAGCCGCCGTTCGCCTCGCGCGCGTCGCCTTCGACGAAGGCGTGCGCTGGTTCGTGTGCTCCCCCGCCGAGGTCCGATCCCTGCGCGCGGCGCTCGGCAAGGACGCCGTCCTCGTCACCCCCGGCGTCCGGCCCGCGAACGCTGCGCCGGGCGACCAGAAGCGCGTGGCGACGCCCGAGCAAGCCATCGCCGACGGCGCGGACTGGGTGGTCGTCGGTCGACCGATCCGCGACGCCGACGACCCGCTCGCCGCCGCTCGCGCCATCGCCTCCGCCATCGCGCGCACCGTCACCTCGAAGGAAGCAAGCACATGAGGCTCATCACCGGGCTACAGGCAGTACGCGAAGCCATCCGCGTCCACGGAGACAAGCTCGAGAAGGTCTTCCTCGTCAGCGAGGGCGGGCCGCAGATCGACGCCGTCGCGCGCTTCGCCGAGGGACGCGGCGCCACCATCACGCGCCTCGATCGCCTGGAGCTCGATCGCATGGCGCGTGGCGCTCGCCATCAGGGCGCCATCGCGCACGCCCCGGATCTGACCATCGTGCCCATCGAGGTGATCATCGAGAGCTTCACCGACAACCCCAACGCGGTGATCGTCGCGCTCGACGAGATCGAGGATCCGCAGAACTTCGGCGCCGTCATCCGCTCCGCCGTCGCGCTCGGAGCGACCGGCGTGATCTGGCCCGAGCACCACGCGGCGCCGCTCACCCCCGCCACGTTCCGCGCATCGGCAGGCGCCGTCGAGCACGCGCTGCTCTGCCGC
>JAYTZB010000835.1:0-11397 GCA_043742085.1 Polyangiaceae bacterium | reverse complement strand
CCTCGACCCCGTGCGCGACGCGGACGCGCGCGCCGAGCTCACCACGATGGAGTCGTCGTGGGGATCGACGGACGAAGCCCACGAGCGCTGGCTGCGCAGCTTCGTCGAGTACTGGGGCGGCGAAGGCGCGTGGTCCGCGCTCCGTGAAGAGGCCCGCGCCGAATTCCGTCGCGTGGGCTGGGTGGTCCGCGAAGGCGTGACGAGCCTCGCGGCCGACACGACGCCAGCCAGCGCCTATGCCGTGCTGCGCTGCCCGGTCACCCTCGTGACGGGCGAGCTGACTCCGCTCGCAGCCCGCCGCGTGGTCGAGCAGCTCGCCTCGACGATCCCGACCGCGCGCAAGGTCACCATCCCGGGCGCAGGCCACATGGCTCCGCTCAGCCACGCCCCGCAGGTGAACGCGGTGATCCTCGAGGCGCTCGCGGCAGCAGCGGCCCCGACGCCGCACTAGGGACGAGGTGCGCTCCTCGACGGGCGCCGCTGACGATTCGGGTCTTGACCGTCGGTCAGTGCATCGATTCCGCGCACTTGCCGATTGTCAGGGTCTTGACGGTCGTCGGCGGAAGCAATTCCGAGCGCTTGCGGACGATTCGGGTCCGAATCGTCATCGATCGCTGGAAGGCCCCCTGCCGGCCCCCTTTCGCGGCGACGCCTGACTACGGCGCGCTGTTCGGGGTCGCGCCGCCTTCGGAGTCGACCACCGCGAAGACCGACGTCGGCTGGAACCCGATGTGGTTCAGCGCGATGACCATCTCGTTCACGTCGGCCGCCGCGTCGTAGCGGGCATGCGCGGTGACGGTCTTCTTCTGCTTGTCGACCACGAAGCTGTCGAGCCACTTGAAGTGGCCCTGAGATTTCAGGCCTCGCGTGATCTCGAGACCCTCGCGCACGCCCGTCGCGCACAGCCCGCAGCACACGTGCTTCAGCTCCGCGATGAGACGGAAGTGACGTGGGCCGCTCAGCTCGATGCGATCGGCGGTGAGCCCGGCATCGCGGAGCGCGTGATCGATGACCATGAAGTCGAGCGTCTTCAGGTCGGCGATCTCGAGCACCACCTCGTTGCCGTAGTCCTTCGGCTTGTTGGCGGACTCCATGTCCGCCGATTCCTGGGACTCCAGCTCCTTCTGCAACACCTTCACGTTCGGGATCTTCTCGAGCGCCTTCGTGACGTCGGAGAGGCATCCCGTGCAGCACATGTGGTTCATCCACAGCTTCACGACCGGCTTGCCGTCCTTGGCCGACACGCCCATGTGCTGCGCCGAGAAGAGCTGCTCGGCGGCCTTCGGGTTCTTCGCGTAGTCGATCCCGAAGAGCGCGATCGCCCACAGGATGGTCATGACGACGAGCGTTCTGTTGCTTGCGAAGGTCATGGTTACATCGCCGTCCGATCGAAGAAGCTGATCACATAGAGGAGCGGGAACACGATCAGGATGGCGCTGATCACCGCGGTGCTGGCGATGATGACGACGCGCTTGGCGGTCTTGCCCGCGCGCCACGCGTCCTCGTCCATGCGCTCGATCGGATCGACCTCCGACGTCAGCTGATTGGAGAAGATGACCACCAGCATCGCGGCGATCGGGTAAATATGGGGGATTTCGTCCCAGCCGAAGTCGACGAGCATCAGCTTCGTGAACATGAACGCCATGATCGACGTCCACACCCGCGAGAAGACGCCGATCATCACGAGGAAGCCGCTCATCACCTCGGCGAGCCCGAACGCGACGACCCAGGACTCACGACGGTAGAAGTACGACGCGTCGTGACCGCCGGTGAGCATCGCGACCATGGGGTCGTTGAGGACCGAAGGCGCGTTGTCGGCGACGCCCGCGACGAGGTTGTGGTTGTAGACCTTGAGCCACCCGAGCGCGAGGAAGCCGAAGCCGAGCACCAGACGCAGGAGGCGCATCTGCGAGGCGTTGATCTTCGTGATGGCGAGCTTGTGCGACTGCCACGGTGACGTGCAGTAGACGACCGCGACCGTGAGGACCGGCACCGCGTCGACCGCGACCATCCAGCCCCAGCGAAACAGGTAGAGCCAGGTGCCGAAGATCATCGCGCCGCAGAGCGGGAGCCACGTCTGCGTGAGGATCAGGATCGCGAGACCGACCTGCGCGAACTTGAAGATCGATGCCGATGCGGGATCGAGCGGATAGCTCGGCATGACGAGCGAGTCGTTCGTCGCCGAGTACATCAGGACGAGACCCGGGCTGCGCAGGAAGAGGATCACCGCCCACTCGCCGAGCGCGTGGAACAGCTTCCCGCGAACGGGGCGGTCGGTGAGGAAGCACGCGAGCTTGTGGCCCCACTGCTGGATCGCGCCGCCGACGCGACGGAGCAACGAGCGCTCGATGATCTCCGTGAGCGTGCGGCGGAGGAACCAGATCGCGAAGAACGCGCCGAGGATGCCGGCCACGCGCAACGCGATCAGCATCATGTCGGGATGAAGGCCGAGCGGCGCGTTCGGCCAGCGCCCGAAGAACTCGTTGTGGAGCGGGAAGCGGAGGTTGTGCTTCACGAACCGCTCGTGCGCGTAGACCACGCTCGAGGCGAAGAGGAACAGCAGGAACGTCGCGCGCGCGCTGTAGCGAGGGCCCTTCGCGCGGTCCAGCATCACGAGCTGCTTCACGACTCCTCGTATTCGAGCGCGCGCGTGAGCGCCGGGACGTCGGGAACGACCACGTGACGCTCCTCGACGCGCACGAGGCCGCGCTCGCCGAGACGCCGGAGGACGCGCATCGCCTGATCGACGCCGCAGTTCACGGCGCCCGCCAGCGTCTTCGCGTCGATGCTGACGAGCGTGCCGGCGTCGGTGACCTGGCCGTGCTTCGACGTGGCGGTGATGAGCACGCGCAGGATGCGGTAGGGCACGTCGCGGAACGAGAGATCGAGCGTATCGGTGCTGAGCTGACGAACGCGCTCGCAGAGCGCCTCGACGATGCGCCACAACACCTCGGGGCTCGCCTTGACGAGCGCGCGGAGATCCTCGTTCGTGATGGTGAGCACCTCGGTGGGCTCGAGCGACGCAACGGAGGCCGAGCGTCCGGACGAATCGAGCAGACCGAGCTCGCCGAAGATCTCACCGGGTCCGAGCGTGTTGAGGATGCGCTCCTTCCCGTCGTCGGCGGTCTGGAAGACCTTCACCGCACCGGAGATGACGACGTACAGCGCGTCGGAGCGATCATCCTGGAAGAAGATGGTCGTGTCCTTGTTGTACTTCTCCTTCTTCGCGAGCTTGCGCAGGTTCTCGACATGCTGCTTGCTCAGCTTCGCGAAGATTGAAACCTTTTCTAGGCCGTCCATATTCGGAGTGGGAGTCTCTGGGACTGCGATCGGATCGTCAAGGGAAGTCGTTGGGCCATCAACTTTCCGTCTTTCGCCGGCGAATCGCGAGGATCGCCACGCCGAGACCGACGAGCCACCCGGCGCTCCCGTGGCTCTCTTTCTGGGTCACGGCGCATCCCAGACAGCCCCTCTTCACCTCGCCCGTCGGGGTGGTGGTCGTCGTCGTGGTCGTCGTCGCGCCCGCGGTGCCTTCGCCGCCCGCGCCCTTCGTGAACCCGATCTCCGGGACGTCCGACCTCACGAACGATGCGAGCTCCGTCTTCACGTGCGGCGCGAGCCCAAGCTTCTGCGCCGCCTTCGGCGCCGGCTTGTCATCGGGGCTCGTCCCCGGCTTGCCGCCCCACACGCCGCGATGCGGCTCCTTGCAGGCGATCGGTCCCGTCCATCCGTGACGGATCGCGTAGCGCGCCTGGAAGTTGTTGTACGAGCTCGGTAGCGCACCGTGCTCGATCTTGCCGTCGAGCCCCTGCATCTCGCGGCCGCCTACGATCGGCGGAGCGCTGCGGAAGGTGATGTCCTCGCCGAGCGACTCCTTCGTGTAGCGGACATGGAGGCGCGTGAGGACGAACTGACTGCCGCTGTTCGCGGTGTCCTTGGGGAGGACGTCGGCGCCGAACGTCGAGAGGTCACCGAGGTTCATCGCGGGTCCCGGGCAGGGATCGCACGACGTGGGCTCCCACGCGTACTCGGTGACCACCGCCTTCGGGTTCTTCTCCACCGTGCGATCGAAGAGCGTCGTGTAGAAGGTGGCGAACTTGTCGGAGGCCGCCTCGCTCACGTCGAGGTTGGTGGGGATCATGACGTTCGGGTAGTTCGCGACCTCGTAGCGGCCGCGTCCGAGGACATGGATGATGAGGTCCTGCGTGCCGCTCGAGTTGATGAGACCGAGGCGCACCGGCAGCTTGAACTCGTCGCTGTCGTAGTGGAAGCGGAGCGGCGAGAGCTGCGCGACGCCGTCCTCCATCTTGACCTTCGTAACGTCGACCTTCGCCACGAAGAACTTCGAGCCGCTGGCCACGTAAGGCCGGAAGTAAGGCTCTCCGCCCTCGGGGATGTTGTAGCCCTCGCGATGCAGCCACGTGTCGAGACCGCCCGAGTCCTTCGCGCTGAGGATCACGATCTGGTACTCGCCGACCGTGAACTGGGCCTCGATCTTCACGCCGAGGCTCTTCTCCTCCGGCGCGGCCAGGGCTGCGCTCCGGGGCATTGCCGCGCCCTTCGCCATGGCGCCGGGCGCAAACGACTCGGGCGCGCACGGGTCCTGCTCCCAGTACTCGACGAGGCGCGGTGATGCGAGCTGATCGATGTGGTCGAAGAGCTCGCGCTTCAGCGTCTTGACGTTGTCCTGCTGGAGGACGACGGGCACCGGCACCACCATCGCGAACTTCTCGGGCGGACCCTTGTATGCATTCTGCATCGAAAGCACGGTGCGGGTGCCTTCACGCATCAGCACGACGACCGTGGCGTCGTTGAACATCTTCGCGCCCGCGCCGCCCACGTAGAAGCCGCAGAAGGCCTGCGACGAGAACGGCAGCAGGAAGACGGCGAGCGCGACGAGCGCAGGTGCGAAGGACGCGAGGGCAGAGCGACGGGTCATGCGCGCGAGGAGACCCGCTGGGGCCTCTCCCGTCAACGCCAGCCGGCTACTTGACCGCGCGGAGCTTGCCGAGCGCTTCGGGGAGGCCCGCGGGCGTCGCGCGCAGCTTGATCCAGAGGTGATCGCGATCGGTCTCGATGGCGCGGATGCCGAGGACCGGCGAGATGATCGCGAGGATCTTCTTCACGCGCGCGTCGTTGGCGAGCTTCGGCATCTTCATGAGATCGAGGACGATGCGATCGCCCTCGGCCTCGACGACGGCCGGCGGCTTCTTGGGGATGAACTTGACGAGGTTGCCGGGCTTCGAGAGATCGAGCGCCCCGGACTGGATCAGGGTGGCGACCGGCGAGTCGTTGGGCGCTCCAGCGAGCACGAGCTTCACGTCGCGGAGGCGGATCGCGATCCGCACGGAGTCGGCGGTGATCGTGACCTCGTCGATCTTGATCGCGGCGGATGCGCGCACGGGCGTGCCCATGGCGTCGACGACGGCGCTGAAGCGGAGCGCCGGCGCGGCGCTGGTGATCTCGACGTCCTTCGGGGCCTTCTTGCCCTTCAGATTTCCGGCAAACCAACGCAACGTGGCCAGCGGAACGCCGAAGGTGAGCCCGGTGGCGCTGACCGCCTGGCGGACGACCTCGTCCGGGTTCTTCCTCACGTAACCGACGGCGGCCTTCAGCATCGCACGCGGACTGAACATCTAGGTCTGCCCAGGTTATCGGCCCTCAGGGGCGATCACAATGGGATGCATTTTTCTTTCGGGGCCGGCGCGACGAGCGACGAGCGACCGCGTCATACGTGGCGAACCCGGTGGCCCTTCGGCGCCGGCGCTCGAAAAGTGACCTTCCCGGAGATTCATCCCATGTCGTTCTTGCCGCGTCTTTCCTCGATCCTTCCGCTCTCCGCCTTCGCCGTCGTCGCGCTCGTCGCCGCATCCGCGTGCAGCTCGAAGACCAACAACACCCCTGCTCAGGAGTGCACCACGCAGGCGTACCCGACGCTCGCGTGCGGCAGCATCAAGGCGTGCGCCAACGGCAAGGGCAACACCTGCACGTCCGCAACCCTCGAGCTTCCCGATGGCAAGAAGTTCACGTGCGCGTCCTGCAGCGAATGCAAGAAGGCCCAGGACGAGGCGCTCGCTGCCTGTGACAACAAGGAGGCGCCCGCCGCCGATCCCGACGCCGGCGGAACGGTGACCCCCGAAGCCGACGCGAGCACGCCGCCGGTGGACGAAGATTCCGGCATGTGAGGCGCGTCAGTCGTCGTCGCGGCGACCGTCGTCCGACGACAGGACGCGGACGAGACTGACGTCGAGCTGGCTCAGGATCATGCCCATGATGCTCGAGCACTCCGACTCGCTGAGCCGGAGGCGCGAGACGAGGAGACTCCGGGTTCGCTCGGAGATCTCCTCGCGCGCCTTCGCCAGCCGGCGAGCCGCCGTGGCCCGGTGGATCTGGAAGATGGGAGCGAGCTCGTCGACGTTGAGGCCCTCGACGTGGTGCAAGCGCAGCAGATTGCGCTCTGCCACGTCGAGCGCCATCAGCGCCTCGTGGAACGCGGTGCGGAACGCATCCTTGTAGGTTGCACGCAGGTGCTCGAGCTCGGGGTCGGCACCCTCGGCGGCGATGCCGCCCAGGAGCTCGTCTTCTTCTTCGCGCGCGGCCGATGGGCCGGTGGCGCGCCGCATGCTGAGCACGGTACGGACCGCGACGATGCGCAGCCATGCCGCCAGCGGCCCCCGACCCGTGTATTGCGCAAGCTTCCCCTCGTTGTCGCCGTCGCGCACGAGCAGCTTCACACGCAGGGCCTGCCGTACCTCGTCGGCGCGGAGGTGCTGCGAGAGCAGGTGAGAGGCCGAACGCATCATGTTCGGCACGAAGGCCTGCTCGAAGAGCCGTACCGCCTCGGCATCGCCTCCGCAGCACGCGAGCGCAAGGAACAGGTCCGACGAATGCAGGCACTCCGCCACCGAGAAGCCCTGCGCGAAGAGGCGCGCGAGCGATCCCTGGAGCCGCGCGTCGTCCGTCATCACGGACGGCCAGGCGTTGCGTCCGGCGCTCGTGATCTCCGGCAAAAAGCGGGCGAGCGCCTCTTCGGCGGCGTGCCTCTCCGGGCTCGAGCGAGCGTTCGACATGCGCCTCGCGTCTAGCACCGAACCTTCATCGCGTCCTGTGTGGCGCGCTCCTGAAAACGCGCTAGTGAGGCGACGGGCAGCGGCGTGACGACGAGCGTAGAAACCTGCCTCGACGAGGACACGATGCTCGCCCTCGTCGCGAGGCGCACGACGAACCTCGCCGAGGTCGAGGGCCACCTCGATCGCTGCGGCGAGTGTCGAGGCGTGCTCGCGGAGCTGATCCGGGGCTCGCGGTCCTCGACGGAGCGCGCTCGCGTGCCGCGCGCGCGCGTGGCACGAGCCCCCGGCCCGGCGCGCGTCGACCCCCGGCGCAGGACGGAGAACGGCGATCCGGCGACGGCCGGCGAGCTGGTCGGCGAGCGGTTCGTCCTCGAGCGCCAGCTCGGCGAAGGAGCCGCGGGCGTCGTCTGGGCGGCCAGGGACCTCGCGAGCGGTACGCCGCGTGCCCTGAAGCTCCTGCACACGTGCTCTGCCGACCAGGTTCGTCGCATGCGCCGCGAGGCAGCGGTGCTCGCGTCGATCCGGCATCCGAGCATCGTCCACGTCCACGAGATCGTCGAGACGGCGCGACGCGGACCGGTCCTCGTCATGGATCTCCTCGAGGGCGAGCCGCTCGAGGCCCGCCTCGACGGCGGACGAACGCTCACCGCCGTGGAGGTCGCGCCGATCGCACGCGGCATTCTCGCAGCGCTATCGGCGGCCCACGCGCGAGGTGTCGTCCATCGCGACCTGAAGCCGGCCAACGTCTTCCTCGAGCGCGGCGAGCGCGGCGAGCCCGAGAACGTGCGCGTGCTGGACTTCGGCATGGCGAAGCTCGACGGCGGCTGGCAGACGGCGGGCCTCACGCCCGCGATCACACGCAGCGGCACGGTGATGGGAACGCCGCTCTACATGGCGCCCGAGCAGGTCTTCTGCGAGCGGGGCGTCGATGGGCGTGCGGATCTCTGGGCGTTCGGCGTCATTCTCCATCGCGCGCTCTCCGGGGCCATGCCGGTGGAGGCCCGCACCTTCGCGGAGCTGATGAAGGCGCTCACGTCAGGACGCGTTCGTCGCTTTCCTGCGGGCGGTGCCATGGGCGACCTCGTCGATCGTCTCCTCACCATCGATCCGACCCGCCGCCCCTCTCTCGACGAGCTCGTGCTCTTCTTCGAGCTGCAGGCATGACCAAGACCCCGACGCGCAGCCGGACCGCCCGACCCTTCGCCTGGCTCTTCACGACCGTCACGACCCTCTCGACCCTCGTGCTCCTCGTGTCGGTCACGCGGCCGGCGCTTGCGGACGATCGCGCTTCGCAGGCGCGCGCGGCATTTCTCGAGGGGACCTCGCTCGTCCAGAAGAGCCAGTGGGCCGAGGCCATCGACGCGTTCGAGCGCGCCCGCGCCATCGCCCCGCACGCCATCACGACGTACAACCTCGGCGCGTGCGAGCGCGCGACGGGTCACTTCACCGTCGCCTATGCGCACTTCAAGAACGCGCTCGCGCAGCACGCCGCATCGGGCGGCAAGGAACTGCCGCCGAACCTCCTCGTCGAGACGAAGGCCTTCCTCGACGAGCTCCAGCAGATCATGGTGCGCGTCACGATGCGGGTCGAGCCCGACGGCGCGACGCTCGCCGTCGACGGAAGGCCGCTCGACCTGGTCGACGCCGCGGCCGATCCGCCCGTCCTCGAGGTCTCGCGCCGCGCGGCCGCCGGCGAGGCGCCGCCCGCGCGCCGGTTCGCCCTCCTGCTCGACCCCGGGACCCACGTGTTCGTGTTTGCTCGCAAGGGCTTCTCCAACGCGGTGGTGACGCGAGCGTTCCGGCCCGGCGAGGCAAGCGAGCTGACTCTCTCGCTCGATCTCCTCCCCGCCACGCTCCACGTCGGCTCCAATCGGCCGCGCGCGATCGTGTCCATCGACGGTATCGACGTGGGCCCGGCGCCCGCCGAGCTCCGGCGATCGCCCGGAGAGCACGACGTCGTGGTCCGCGAGCCGGGGTTCACGCCCTATGTCACGCGCGTCTCGCTGTCGCCGGGAGAGGACACGCGTCTCGACGCCCCGCTGACGCCGGAGAGGCCTTCGCTGTTCTCGCGGTGGTGGTTCTGGACGGCCGCGGGGGTCGTCGTGGCCGGAGCGGCTGTCACCACCTACGCGCTCACGCGGCCCGAGCCTCGTCGTGCCGATGTCGGCAGTGGCACTCTCGGCTGGACCGTGGCCCTGCCGTGAGACGGGTGTGGCGGATAGCGCTCGCAGGCGTGCTCTCGGTAGTGCCGGCATGCACGTCTGGGCCGCCGCCCTTTCCGCAGGCCACCCTCTCGGTCGACACTGACCTTCCGGTCCCGCAACTCGCGAGCCGACTGCGCGTCGACGTCTACGACGAGCGAGGCGCCTGGCGCAGCTCGCGTGACTTCGCGGTGCGTGACGCCAGGGATTTTCCGGCCTCGTTCGCGCTGTTCTTTCCCGCCGAAGGACGCACCGGCGACGTGCTGGTGCGGCTGCGTCTCCGGCCCGACGATGCCGATCGCGACTACCGCGGCGAGCGCTACCGGGCCTTTCCCGCCGGCGACGCGCCCGCGGACGCCGTGGTCCACGCACCCGCGGGCGATGACGCACCGCGCCTGATGGTGAACGGCGCCGATGTCACGCCGCCGTTCGAGCCGCTTCCCGAGATCACCGTGGATCGACTGGTGCGCGTGCGGCTGACGCCCGGCGTCACGGCGCGGCCGCGTGTCACGATGCATGCATCCTGCATGGGTCGTATGGCGAACCTCGCCGACGGCACCTCCTGCATCGACGCCGATCACCCCTATGAGCCGACCGGCACGGGCGACGGCGAGGACGACGGACGGCCCTCCGCCGCCGGCACCTCGCTCGCGCTCGATGCCATGGAGCCTCCGCCCCCGCCGCCGAGCGCGGTAGCGGTCCGCGGCGGGGGCCTCGTGCTCGGCGGCAGCGATCTCGGCGTCGGTCTCCCGGCGACGCAGGTCGCCCCGACCTTTCCGCCGCGCGCCGCGTTCGTGCGGGGCTTCGCCATCGACCGCGAGGAGGTCTCGGTGGCGCGCTTGCGAGCAGCCCTCGCCGCCGGCTTTGCGCCCGGCGCCGGGCTGAACGCGAACGACGGCCCGCTCGCCACCAGCGCCGCCGACTCCCGTGCATCGTGCACGTATCGCAGCGCTCCCGATCCCGCTGACCCCGGGCGCGAGGCGCTTCCCCTCACGTGCGTCGGCTTCGCGGTCGCGCGCGCGTTCTGCCGTCGCGAGGCGGGCGATCTCCCCACCGAGGCGCAGTGGGAATACGCGGCCGCGCTCTCGGGACGCGCGCACAAGACGCGCTATCCATGGGGCAACGACACGCCGACGTGCGAAGGCATCGTCTTCGCACGCTCCGATCAGGCCGTGGCCGGCTCCACCGGGTGCCACGACCGCGGGTTTCCCTTCGGCCTCCGCGATGCGGCGACCGTCGACGTCGACATCACTCCGGACGGCATCCGCGATCTCGCCGGTGGGGCTTCCGAGTGGGTACGCGGCGCGCCGTTCGCCTACGACTCCGCGTGCTACCTGCGCGCCGGTCTCGTCGATCCGCTGTGCGATGCGCCGTCGACGGAGCACGTGCTGCGAGGCGGGTCGTTCACGTCGAACGAGGCCGGCCTCGCCGCGACGTCGCGCGGGCGTGTGCCTGCGGGCGGCAGCACACCGACCATCGGCTTCCGGTGCGTCTATGAGCGGTGAGGCGCGCGCTCGCGCTCGGATGGCGCGCGGCTGCGGGGCGCTGCTGGCGGCGGCGGCCGTGCTGTCCGCGGAGGGCTGTGGCTCTCCGGCGACGTTGCCCGCGGAAGGTCATCTCGTCATCGTCCTCGACACCGACGCTCCGCTGCCTTCGTCGAGCGGAACGACGGTGGGCGTCTTCGATTCCGTGGAGCTCGCCGTGCTCGACGAGGCCGGTAATCCGGCGTGCAGCGAGTGCGCTCGCGAGGTGGGCCTCACCGCGGAGGAGGTGGATCAAGGCGCGACATTCGTGGTGCGCAATCGGCAGCCGGCAGTGCTCCGAGCGCGGCTCTTCTCGTCACGCCTCGGTGTGGCCTCGCGCGACCCGGCCACGACCGTCGAGCACTGGGTGAGATTGCCGCCGTCTCCGGCCGAGGGCGAGACGCGCGTGGTCCTCACGCTTCCGCTCGAGCAGGTGGGGATCGCCCTCGGGTCCCTCATGTCGCCGACGGGCCCCGGTGATCCCGACGCGCCTCTCGCGCGCCAGCCGGTGGACACCGCCGCCACGGATGCGGGTCCTGGCGAGGTATGCGTCGAGGGGGGTTGGTTCTGGATGGGCGACCCGCGCCTGCCGCCGGAAGCGGG
>JAYTZB010000834.1:0-7090 GCA_043742085.1 Polyangiaceae bacterium | reverse complement strand
GACCGCGGGTGCGCTAGGCTGCGCGCCCGATGATCACCGAGCCGAACGCCACGCTGCGCGATACCGATCCCGACGTCGGCCTCTTCACGGTGCTGCGTGAGGACGGCTCTGCTGACCCCGCCGTCGATCCCAAGGTGCCGGGCGACGTGCTCCTCTCGGCGTACCGCCACATGCGCCGGCTGCGCCTCCTCGATGCGCGGATGATCGTGCTCCAGCGTCAGGGGCGCGTCGGCTTCTACGGCGCGTGCACGGGACAGGAGGCGGTGCCCATCGCGACCGGCCTCGTCACGAAGCAGGACGACTGGGTCTTCCCCGCGCTCCGTGAGCAGAGCGTGATGCTCGTGCGCGGGTTCCCGCTCCGCGAGTTCATCGCGCAGGTCTTCGGCAACTCGGGCGACGTCGCCAAGGGCCGGCAGATGCCGAGCCATCAGTCGGGCAAGAGCGTTCACCAGGTGAGCTGGTCCTCGTGCATCGGACCGCAGGTCCCGCAAGCGGTGGGCGCGGCGTGGGCCATGAAGCTGCGCAAGGAGCCCAACGTCGCGTTCGGCTTCTGCGGCGACGGCGCCACGAGCCAGCCCGACTTCCACACCGCGATGCACTTCGCCGCGACGTTCCAGGCCCCCGCGGTGCTGGTCTGCCAGAACAATCACTGGTCGATCAGCGTGCCGACGGCGCGTCAGACCGCGTCGCGCACGCTCGCCGTCAAGGGGCGCGCCTACGGCATGCGCAGCATCCGCGTCGACGGGAACGATTTGCTTGCAGTCTACAAGGTTCTCTCCGACGCCGCGGATCGCGCACGGCGCGGTGATGGCCCGACGTTCGTCGAGGCCCTCACGTACCGCATCGGCGCGCACTCCACGAGCGACGACCCGACGCGGTACCGCACCGACGCCGAGGTCGAGTCGTGGAAGAAGAAGGACCCGGTCGACCGGCTCGCGAAGCACCTGCGCCTCCTCGGCAAGATCGACGACGCGTACGAGAAGGCGCTCGACGAGGAGCTCATCGCCGAGATCGGCGCCGCGGTCACGGCGGTCGAGGCGATGGCGGCCCCGCCGCGCGAGTCGCTCTTCGACGACGTCTACGCGGCGGTCCCCGAGCATCTCCGCGAGCAACGCGAAGGCCTGATGGCGCTGCCGCCCGCGCCGACGCACGGCTGAGCGCAGGTTTCCCATCGCAGACCGTTCGCGCTCGCTTCGCCCTTCACCTTCGGGTAAATCGCCCTCAAGGATCTAGGGAGAACCATGGCGAACAGAACCTGCGATGTGGTCGTGATCGGCGGAGGCCCCGGCGGCTATGTCTGTTCCATCCGTCTCGGCCAGCTCAAGCAGAAGGTCATCTGCGTCGAGAAAGAGGAGGTCGGCGGCGTCTGCCTCAACTGGGGATGCGTTCCGTCGAAGGCCCTCATCGCCGCGAGTCACACCTACGAGAAGGTGAAGGACCACGGCGCCACCATGGGCATCATGTCCAAGGGCCTCGAGGTCGACTCGAACAAGATGCAGGACTGGAAGGCGGGCATCGTCAAGAAGCTCACCGGCGGCGTACGCGGGCTCTTCAAGGGCAACGGCGTCGAGCTCGTCATGGGCAACGCGCGCGTCACCGGCCCTCGCACCGTCGAGGTGAAGAACGCCGAGGGCGCCACCGAGACCATCACGGCGACCAAGGCCATCGTCATCGCCACCGGGTCGTCGACCATCGAGATCCCGACGTTCAAGTTCGACGGCAAGCAGGTCATCGGCGCGCGCGAGGCGGTCAGCCTGCGCGAGGTGCCGAAGCGCCTGCTCGTCATCGGCGGCGGCGTGATCGGGCTCGAGCTCGGCATGGTCTACCAGAAGCTCGGCTCCGAGCTCACGGTGGTCGAGGCCACGGCAGGGCTCCTCCCGGGCGTCGATCCGGAGTGCACCGCGGTCGTCGAGAAGAAGCTCGTCAAGCACGGCGCCAAAGTGATCAAGAACGCCATGGCGAAGGGCTACGAGAAGAACGCCGACGGCTCCCTCGCGGTGAAGGTCGAGATGGGGCCCCCCGTCTCCGGGGGGACGGGACAAGCCGGCGGCGGGAAGTTCGACACCATCGTCACCGACGTGGTGCTCGTTGCGGTGGGCATGCGGCCCAACGGCGCCGGCCTCGGTCTCGAGGAGATCGGCGTGAAGGTGGAGCGCGGCTTCGTGCCCACCGACATCGTGGGTCGCACCAACATCGATGGCGTCTACGCCATCGGTGACGTCAGCGGCATGCCGATGCTCGCGCACAAGGCAAGTAAGGAAGGAGAGGTCGTTGCCGAGGTCATCGCCGGCCACAAGGCCGCGAAGGACTGGGTAGCGATCCCCGCGGCGATCTTCACCGACCCGGAGATCGCCGTCGCCGGACTCTCCGAGGCGCAGGCCAAGGAGAAGGGGATCGACGTGCGCGTCGGGAAATTCCCGTTCGCCGCGCTCGGTCGCGCGATGGCCGTGAACGAGACCGAGGGCTTCTTCAAGGTGGTCTCGGACAAGAACACCCACGAGCTGCTCGGCGTTCACATCGTGGGTCCCGAGGCGAGCGACCTCATCAGCGAAGGCGCGCTCGCGCTCGAGATGCACGCGTTCCTCGAGGACATCGGGCTCACCATCCACCCGCACCCGACCCTCGGCGAGGGCATGATGGAGGCCGCGATGAACGGCCTCGGTCACGCCATCCACATCCTGAACCGCAACGTCAGCTAGGCGCTTTCGCCTGGCCGACGCGTCGCGCGGCGCTCAGACGCCGAGCTTCACTGGCACGCCGCGCTGCAGTTGTTCTGCATGCAGCTCACGAGCGCTTGCTCCGCGGCTGCGCCGGCGGGGTGAGCCTGCTCGCACTGCGTGATGCAGGCCTGCGTCGTGCAGTTCATCGTGTTGAAGCAGTCGAGCACGCTGCCGCAATCCGCGTTCGCCGAGCACGCAGCGCCCTGCGTGCAGCACTTCGTCGTCTGGCACGTGTCGCACGTGGCCGAGCCGGTCGTGAGGTTGCCGCAGTTCATGCCGCCGCTCGAACCGCTCGAACCGCTGCTGCCGCTGGAGCCGCTGCTGCCGCTGGAACCGCTGGTCCCGCTGGAGCCGCTGCTGCCGCCGCTCGTGAGGCACTTGATGAGCGCGGCGCTCTCCGTATCGCAGCCGCTCGAGACCGTGGCCTTGCCGGAGCTGCTGCACTTCCACGAGGTCGCGGTGGCAGCGCACGCTTGCGCGGCGTCGTACTCGGTCTTGCAGCTCGCGGGGACCTTGGCCTCCTGCGCCTCGCAGTCCGAGACGCAGCTCGATTGACCGGAGCACTTGGCGCTCGCGGCGGCTGCGCAGGCCTTGTCGCAGGCGGTGGTGCCTGTCGTGCCGCTCGTGCCGCCGCTGGTGGCGCCGCTCGTGCCGCCGCTGGTCCCGGGCTTCGGCTGGTTGCCGTTCACGGTCTGTGCGCCGCCGTCGCCATCGCCGAGGCCCGAGAGATCGATCGTCCGGATCGTTGGTGACGAGCACGCCGTCACGAGAGCAACGCCGGCCAAGGAAACACCGCAAGCGAACATGACGAAGCGCATGACAAACCTCCAGGGGGCGCCGGCTCGCGCAAAGCACGAGGACGCAGGTGAAGCCGATGACACTCGGCGGCCTTGCAGAGCCAAGCCCGAGCGCCCGAGTAGACGCGGCGCCTGCTGCGTCCATTCACCTCGGATGTCACCAATTCGGACGAAAAAGAATCGTCCGATCGCGGGGAAGCTACACGCGATCGGCGTCGTACATGACGCCCCGCTTCGTCGGCTCCGTCAGCGCCGGCCCTTGAAGCCCATCATGTTCTGCACGACCGACTCGCTCGCTTCGGCGATCTCGGCGGTCTCGCGAATGCGGTCCGCGCAGTCCTCGCACATCTTCTTCGCCTTGCCTTCGACCTTCACGGAGACGAGGCTCTCGACCTCGTTCTCGCATTCCTTGCAGGTAGCCATCGCTGATCTCCTGGTTATTCCGGCATTTCGGGGGGAGGGGGCAGAGGCGGGGGTCAATTTTCCCGGGCGGAGCGGCGTACCCGACCTTATCATAGGGGGCGCATGGGCATCTTCGACCGTATGGGCAAGGTCATCTCGAGCAACGTCAACTCGATGCTCGACAAGGCGGAAGACGACAAGAAGCTCCTCGAGCTCAACCTCGAGGAGATGGGCGAGCAGCTCAAATCGGGTCGCCAGGACGTCATCGCTGCGGTCGCTGCCGAGAAGCAGCTGAAGAAGAAGGCCGAGGACCTCAAGTCGGAGGTCGACAAGTGGGAGAAGCGCGCGGAGCTCGCTCTGAAGAGCGAGGACGAGCCGCTCGCCCGCGAGGCGCTCAAGCAGAAGAAGCGCACCGAGTCCGAGCTCGAGAGCGTCGACAAGGCGCGTCAGGACCAGCGCGACGTCGCCCTCAAGATGAAAGAGGAGCTCGAACGCATGGAGCAGAAGCTCGACGAGCTGAAGCTCCGCAAGGGCACCATCGCGGCGCGCGCTCAGCAGGCGCGTGGCGGCGGCGGCTCCGAGAGCCTCGGCGCGCGCGGCGGCTCCAGCGCCTTCGACAACTTCCGCAAGATGGAAGAGAAGATCGAGGGGCGCGAGCAGGAAGGCCTTGCGATGGCGGAGGTCGAGGACGCTCTCGGCACCGGCCCGAAGGAGAAGGACCTCGAAGCCAAGTTCCGCGATCTCGAGCGCGGCGGCAGCGGTGACGGCAAGGGCACCGGCACCAAGAAGGACTCCGAGATCGACGATGAGCTCGCAGCGTTGAAGAAGCGGATCCGCGTCTAGGCCGCAGGCGCGTCTGAGCTCGGCGACGCACGTGGACGGCCGGATCGTCATCAGCTTCCGGGAGGCCGCTGCGCCGCGCGCGATCTCGAGCGCCGGTCCCGTGCCCGCGACGACGTCCTCGCGCACGTTCCTCGCTCGCGCACGAGCGCTCGAGGCGCGGGCGCGAGCGCGCGGTGCGACCGTCGTGGCGTTCGACGCCCATCGCATCTCGTTTGCGTTCGAGGGTACGGAGCTCGCTGCGGCCATCACCCTCGCGACGACGCCCGGCGACGATGCGCTCGAAGGTGACGCCGCCTGGAGCGTCGGTGTGGCGCAGGGCGAGCTCGAGCGGCTGCACGGCGATGCGATGCGCGGCAGCGAGCTGGCGTGGGGCCCTGCGCTCGTGGCGGCGTCTGCGCTCTCGAGCATCGCGGAGGCCGGCGAGATCCTCTGTGCGCAGAGCGTCCGGGCCCTGCGGGCGGGCGAGCTGCTCACCGCGGGCACGCGCATCGCGCGCGAAGGCGGCGTGCGGGTGCGAGGCATGCGTCTCGACCCGGCGCATCCGTGGCGGCGGCAAGCCGTCGAGGAGCTGGCGCACATGCGGGTAGCTCCGCTCGTCGGCGCGCCCCCTCCGCCCACCGCCGTCGATCCCGGCTCGCTCCTCGTGCTGCGCGCGGATCCCGGCACCGGCGGCACGCGCTATCTCACCGAGATCGCCGGACGCGCCGCGCGAGCCCTCGTGGTGGTGCCATCGGGATCGTCGTTCGAGCCGCTCGGCGCTCTCCGTCGCGCGCTCGCGCGCTCGGTGACGCGGGAGCTGAGCCCGCTGCTCCTCGAGCTCGCCGATCCGCTGGAGTCGCTGCTCGCGGGCAACGGTGTCGCGCTCGACATGGCCGCGCGCCTCATCACCGCGTTCTTGTGGCCGAAGACCGAGATGCAGGGCCCCGGGCTGCTCCTCCTCGACGACGCGAAGAGCGTCGACCCGGCGACGCTCGAGGCGTGCGTTCGCGCGGCACAGGACATGAAGACGGCGGCGTTCGGTCTCGTGGCGCGGCTCGATGCGACGAGCGGCGTCCCATCGGTGCTCGCCGCGCTGACCAGGACGAGCGAGACCGAGATCGCGCCGCTCAGTCGCGATGCTGCCGAGGCGCTCGCCGGAGGTTGCACCAGCGAGGCCCTCGACGCCACCGCGCGCCGGCGCTGGGCGCGGCTCGCGGCTCACGTGCCGCTGGGCGTGGTCGAGTCGGTGGCGTACGGAATCGTGACCGGCGACCTGCGCTGGGAGGGCGACAAGGCGGCGCCCCGCTCGCGCGCGTCCGGTCGCGGCAAGGTGCGCGGCGCCTCGGAGTGGATCTTGCTGCGCGCTCGCGACGAGAGCGCGGCGTGCCGCACCGTGCTGTGCCTCGTCGCGATGCTGGGAGGCGAAGCGAAGGTCACCCGCCTCGGTTCCATCCTGGAGCGCGCCGGCGAACGGATCGACATCGAGGCGGTGCTCGAGGAGCTGATGCGCGGCCGCTGGCTCGTCGACACGCAGGAGGACTGGGTGGGTCTCCCGTCGCGGACGCATCGCGAGGCCCTCTCCACGTTGCTCGAGCCGGACGCGCGGCGACCGCTCCATCGCGCATCGGCGGAGGTCATCCAGAAGGAGGAAGGCGTCTTCGGTCGCGTCGAGGCGGCCTGGCACGCGGCGCAGGCGGGCGATGGTCCGGCGGCGGCGCGCATCCTCCTCGCTGCGGCGCGCGGAACGGCCGCGGCGCGGCTCGAGGCCAGCACGACGCAGCTCATCGCGTTCGCCCGTCGCGCCGATCCTTCGTGCGAGGAGGCAGCGATGGAGCTGCTCGCCAACGCGCTCGAGCGCGCGCCGAGCGCTCCTCCGCCGAAGCTCATGTCGTCTCCGCCTCCGCGCTCGGTGATTCCAGGCTCGCGCGTGCCGTCGATCCGCATCGCGCAGCCGGCCGCTCCGCGCACGCTCGATCTCGTCGAGGATCTGGCGCCGTTCGAGGTCGACACGTCCCACGACTCCGAGCCGCCCACCATCGCGAAGATGGAGCTCGCGCCCATGGCGACGATCGACATCCTCCGCGCCGTCGAGCCGGGTGACGCGGCGCAAACGGACGATCCGCCCACCAACTCCGGCGCGAACATCGCCTCGCGGCTCGGCGAGCTCGCGAAGGATGCGCTGCTCAATGCCGACAACGCCGCGCTCGAGCGTTGGGTCGACGGCCTTCGCGCCGCAGGCGAGAGCCCGATGTTCACGGAGCGGCTGCGAGCGCTCTCGCGCCTCGGACGCGGCGACATCGGCGATGCGCTGCGCGTGCTGCGCCGGACGCGCTCGGCGCTCGACCCGCG
>JAYTZB010000833.1:0-3167 GCA_043742085.1 Polyangiaceae bacterium | reverse complement strand
CTCGCGTTGACCGGTACGCCGATCGAGAACCGCCTCTCCGAGATCTGGTCGATCTTCGACTTCGTGAGCCCGGGGCTCCTGGGGCCGCTCGACAAGTTCGAGGAGCGCTACGCGCGTCCCATCGACGCCGGCGATCAGAAGGCGGCCAAGCGCCTGCGCGCCACCATCCACCCGTTCATCCTTCGCCGCACGAAGAGCGAGGTCGCGAAGGACCTCCCGGAGAAGATCGAGACCGATCAGTTCTGCGAGCTCACCGGCGAGCAGTCGGCGCTCTACGCCGCCGTGTTCAAGGAAGTGCGCGCGCAGGTCATGGGCGAGGTCGAGCGCCAGGGCATGGCCAAGAGCCACATCCAGATCCTCGCCGGCCTCACGCGCCTCCGTCAGGCGGCGTGCGATCCGCGTCTCCTCGGCCTCCCGCGTCAGTTCGGCGACGACGACTCCGGCAAGCTGGTGGCGCTCCGCGAGCTCATCCAGACCTCGGTCGCCGGCGGGCACCGTGTGCTGGTCTTCAGCCAGTTCGTCTCGATGCTCACCATCATCCGTCGTGCGCTCACCGAGGACGGCGTCGCGTACGAGTACCTCGACGGCAGCACCAAGGATCGCCAGGCGCGCGTCGAGAACTTCCAGCGCGAAGACGGTCCGCCGATCTTCCTGATCTCGCTGAAGGCGGGCGGCGCAGGCCTCAACCTCACCGCAGCCGATACCGTCATCCACTTCGACCCGTGGTGGAACCCGGCCGTCGAGGACCAGGCCACCGACCGCGCGCATCGCATCGGTCAGACCAAGGTGGTCACCAACTACAAGCTCATCGCCAAGGGCACCATCGAGGAGAAGATCCTCGAGCTCGGTGGCAAGAAGCGCGAGCTCGTGGGCGCGGTCCTCAGCGAGGACATCGGCGGCGCGAAGAAGCTCACGAAGACCGACCTCGAAGAACTGTTCAAGTAGGAGCGCTCAGTGCGAGCTGGACGAGCTGGGCGAGGACGTCGCCAGCACGCGCTGTCGATCGCCGAGCGACACCGCGACGCTCCCGAGCAGCGCCACGGTGCAGGGCAGCACCACCTCGCGGAGCACGGTGGCGCGGAGCCCGTCGGCGGCGGCACCGGCCGCCAGCGCCATCAGCTCGCCGGTGACCTCGTCCTGCGCGTCGGCCAGCGCGCGCGCGACCTCGGGAGCGCCGCCGCGCAGCGTCCACGCCACGATCCGCCACGCGAGCTCGGCATGACGCTCCTCGTCCTCGGCCATGGTCGCGAGGAGATCGCGGAGCACGGGGTCGCTCGCCCGACGTGAGGCATCCGCGAGCGTCGCCGATGCCACCGACTCGCCGACACACGCATCGATGAACGTCGAGCGGGCGATCGCCGCCAGCGTGCGCGAGGCTCCCGGCAGCGCCGAGAGCGCAGCGGGCCCCACCGGTTCTCCGGCGTAGGCCGTCGCGAGGGCGAACGTGATCCGGGCGTGCTCGATCTCGTCGAGGGTCGCGCGCTGCGTCGCCTCGAGGAGGTCGGGAGGCGCGCCGACCGCGAGGAGATCGAGCGTCAGCTGCGCGAACGACGCGATCGATGCGTGCTCGAAGGCGGCCTCGCGCGTCCAGTGAGCGGCGAGCGCGACGCGCGCGTCGGGCGCGAGGTCGGCCAGCGCGAGGCCGCCGATGGCGAGGGTCCAGTCGTTGCGCTCGATGGTGCGAGCGACCGATGCCGTACCGGTCGCATCACGGAAGGCCCGGCCGCCGGGGCAGGGGATGACCCAGGTGTAGCAACACGCGTTGGCGGTCTTCGCGCGCGCGGCGGCGGTGTTCTCCGGGCTGAAGCGGATCGAGCGACGCATGCCGAAGCCCCCGTCGCGCTCGTCGGCGGGCTCCGCGGTGCACTTGCCGTAGGGCGCAGGAGCGCTCTCCTTGGTTGCGCCCTTCGTCCCCTCGGGTACGCACAGCTCGCCGCTCGGACAGACGGGGGGGCGGCCGATGAAGGGCCCGCGGATGGCGGGCGGGGCGCTCCCGTCCTCTTCGTGCGGAGGGATGTTGCTTCCGACCGCAGACGGCGTGGCCACGACCGTCGCGGTCGCGGGAGTCGTCGCCGACGAGCCGTCTGCGACCGCAGGCGGTTGCGCCGGATCCTTGCATGCTACAAGCATCAGCGACGGCAACACCGCGCTGATGGCCGAGAGATACCGGAGGCGTGCGCTCGAGAGGCTCATGGGCGCATCTTCGGCCAAGTCCGGCCGTGTGTCACGGTGGCGTCAGCAGATCCGACCGCGGCGGTCGCCACGGCGGAATCCATTGCGGGCACCGCTGGATCGTCCGCGGGAAGCGCGCCTCTGCGAACTCGATGTCCGGTGAGCGGTCGTAGCGGAGATCCCCCGCGATGAAGTCTCCGTCCCCATCGAGCATCGTGGCGAAGAACGGTGCGCGCGACCACCGCAGGTACGCCGCGACGTCGCAGCGCTCCGCATGCTCGCGGAGCTCGGCGAGCGGCGTCTCGAGCTGTCCCGTGACCACCACTGCTGGCTCGCGGACGTCGCCGGGCGCGAGCCGCGCGGTCGTCACGAATGGCCCTCGCATGCACGCGCTTGCCGTCACCACGGCCGGCCACGCGCTCACCTCGGCGCGCCGCAGCGCGTACCGCAGACCGTCACGCGAGCGTTGCACGGCGACCACCTGCCAGCAGAGCGGCGTCGCGGGCAGCGGAGAGCGCGACACGTCGAGGGTCTCCCAGTCGGGGTGCTTCTCGGCGAGCGCCGCGCGCACGTTGGTGGATGCCGCTGCGCTGCCCCACGCGAACACCGCAACGACCACCAGGCTCGAGACGAAGGCGAAGGTCACGCGCGTCACCGGCGTTCCTCGGCGCGCCACCACGATGGCAACGACGCCCAGCGCGGTGGTGGCAAGTGCCGAAGGCCACGGCACGAAGCCCACGCCCCACGTCAGCGCAACGCCGAGCGCGAGGAGCGCACCCCACACCACGCGTCCCGCGAGCCACGTGGTGGCCGCGAACAGCGCCGGGATGGCCGCGGCCCAGAAGAGCGGCTCGATGATGAAGATGGTGTCGCCGTAGAACCACCCGCTCGCGAACGGCCAGAACGGATGGACGCCGTACTCGTTGCTCGCATCGAGCGCCATGTGACCGAATGGACCGAGGAGAGCGATGCCTGCGAGCCAGCGGCGATCGATG
>JAYTZB010000832.1:0-7723 GCA_043742085.1 Polyangiaceae bacterium | reverse complement strand
CGAGGCGCACCGCGGCAGGCCTTCGGTTTCTTCGCGTCGCCACCGTCGTACAGGGACCCGAGCGCGCATTGGATCCTTCTCGCGGGCCGCCAACTAGTCCGCCCGGTCGACGACGCTCGCCAGCAGCTCTCCTTGCGCGCAGAGGGTGCCGTCGACGAACGCCTCGCCCTTGAGCTTCCAGACGTTGGTCCGATGGTGGAGGACGCTGACCTCGAGGTCGAGCTTGTCGCCCGGGGTGACCGGGCGGCGGAACTTCGCCTTGTCGATGCCGAGAAAGTACATGAGCGAGTTGGACGCGTCGAAGGGATCGCTCGCGTAGGCCAGGAGGCCGCCGATCTGCGCGAGCGCCTCGAGGACGAGGACGCCCGGCATGATGGGGTTGCGCGGGAAGTGCCCGAGGAACCACGGCTCGTTGAAGCTGACGCACTTGTGGCCGCGAATGAGCTCGTGCGGCACGACCTCGGTGACGCGATCGACCATCACGAAGGGCCAGCGATGCGGGAGGATCTGGAGGATCCGATCGATGTCGAGCTCGTTCTTGATGGTCTTGGGCGCTCTCATGGGCCCTCGTCGACGTCGGAGGTCCCGCGCTCGGCGGGCGGCTCGCTGCGGCGGATGATGGCCTCGGGGCGGACCGACGAAGGCGTGCTGGACACCACCGGCGGCGGCGGCGACGAGAAGCCGCTCGGCACGCGCATGCTGCCGCTCGACGGCGCGATGCTGCCGCCGTTCGCAGTCCCACGACCGGCTGCGAGGCGATAGAGCTCGGCAAGGCCGCGCAGCCAGCGCTGGCGCTCGACGGCGGGATAACCGGCAACGGTGCTGCGTGCGGCGACGTCACCGATGACGCCGCTCTTGGCAGCGATGCGCGCGCCGTCGCCGATGGAGACGTGGTCGGCGATCCCGACCTGACCGCCCATCATGACGCCGCGTCCCACCACCACCGAGCCGGCGAGCCCGCTCTGCGCGGCGATGACCGTGCCTTCACCGATCTCGCAGTTGTGTCCGACGTGGACCTGCGCGTCGAGCTTTGCACCGCGGCGAATGGTGGTCGGCGCGATGGTGCCCGCCGAGATGGTGCAGAGTGCACCGATATGGACGTCGTCCTCGATGACGACGCCGCCGAGATGGGGAATGGAGCGGGTCGCCCCGTCCGGCCCGCTGGCGAAGCCGAAGCCCGCGTCGCCGATGATGGCGCCCGCTCCGATGGTCACCCGCGCGCCGAGCCGGACTCGCGGCATGAGCACGACGCCGCGTCCGATCCGGCAACCATCCCCGATGACCGGATCGTCTGCGGGCGCGTCACCGACGTCGAGGAGCTCTGCGAGGGCCCACGTGGCGAACGGGTGGAACCAGCCCGGCAGCGAGGCGACGTCAGCGCGCTCCGACAGCGCCTCGTCGACGAGCAGGAACGCGCCCCGTGATACGGCCGCGAACGCGTCCTCGATGTAGCGTGCGCCGAGCAAGGGCGCGAGATCGCCCGCCGCCGCGCGTTGCACGGGGACGAGCCGACGCACGACGCCGTGCGCCCCGTGCTTCAGGACGCCGCCATGGCGCAGGACGAAGTCCGAGAGCGAGCGCGGAGAGAGCGGTACTCCGCTCGTCGTGATCATGCGGGTGATGGCCGGTGGCTCGCGAGCGTGGCGGGCCTACTTCTTCGGCGCGGGGGCAGAACCGGCGCCGCCGCCGGTGCTGTTGTACATCTGGATCGCCTTGTCCGTCAGATCGAGGTCCGTGCGCACGTAGGCGACGGTGGCCTTGTCGAGGACGAGGTCGATGTTCTCGCTGGTGGCGATGCGCTTGACGATCTCGAGGATCTTGCCGAACACGGGGTCGGTGAGCTCCTTCTGCTTCTTCTCGAGCTCCTTGTTGTATTCGAGGAAGATCGCCTGGAGATCCATCATCTGCTTCTGCCACTCGTCGACACGCTTCGTGAGCGCGTCCTTCGGCAGCACCTTCGCCTGCTTGTCGATGTCCTCGCGCTGCTTCTGGAGATCCGTCTGCTTCTTGTTGAGCTCCTGCTGGCGGCTGTCGAAGAGCTTCTTCAGCGTGGCCTGGGCGCGGAGCCCGTCCTCGGTGCTGGCGACGGCGCGCTGCACGTCGATGACTCCCACCTTCGTCTGCGCGGATGCCACGCCCGAGAAGAGGAAGAGAGCGAGGGCGAGCGCGCCCGAGAGGGTGGCGGAGACGAAACGGAAGCGAGTCATGGAGGCCGAGGTACTGAATGCGGCGCCGTGGGTCAAGGTGCCGGCGGAGGAGAGGCGGAGGAGAGGCGGAGGAGAGGCGGACCGAAGCGGGAGCGGTTGCCTCAGGGAGCGCGGACCGAGCCCCGACCGAGAACGCGGGTTTACACCCGTCCCGGCAATTCCGTCCTACGGTTCACGGTCGGTGGCCGGCTGCACCCCCATTTATTCGAAGAAAAGACCCCGCCGCCGGCGTGGACCGCATGGCACGCGACGTGGATACTGTCCCCGCGTAGCCGTCGTCCCTCGGAGGTCCTCGATCATGATGTCTCGCTTCCCTTCCCTCGACAGCGTTCCCGGCAAGAGGATGGGCGTCCGGCGCGGTCTCGGCGCGACGAAACGAGCGGCGGTCGTCGCCGTGCTCGCCGCCATCGGCGCGGTGGCATGGGCCGGATGCGGCTCCAGCAACGACGACCGGTACTACTGCGATAACGCCGGCTGCTACCAATGCGATGCCTACGGCTGCTCGACGGTCGCGCCGCCCGCCAAGGCCGCGTGCACCGGCGCATCGAGCTGCGCCGCGGGATCGGTCTGCACCGCGACCGGCTGCACCACGACGTGCTCGGACGGGATTCCGTGCGCGAAGGGCGAGGTCTGCAAGGCCGGGCTCTGCTCGGCGCCCGCCGTCGATCCCGGCGCAAAGAAGGACTGCACGACCAAGAGCGACTGCGGCGACGGCAAGGCCTGCGTCGCGGGCACCTGCGAAGCGTGTGGCGGCTCGGCGGGCCCCTGTCCGTGCACGACTGCCACGGTCGCGACCGACTGCGCGAGCGGTCAGGCCTGCGTCGGCGGTTCGTGCACCGCGCCGGCGAACACGTGCAAGTTCTCGAGCGAGTGCGACACCGGCAAGCTCTGCGCGGACGGTCAATGCCTCGTGAGCTGCGAGTCGACGCCGTGCGCCGCGGGCTTCACGTGTCAGAAGAGCGTCTGCCAGCCGACCGTCGGCGGCGGCGGCGGCACCGCTTGCACCACCGATCAGCAGTGCAGTGGTGACACTCCGCAGTGCGTGGCGGGCGCATGCGCAAAGGCCTGCGCCGGCGATGCCGAGTGCGGCGGCGGAAAGTTCTGTGACCAGGGCGCTTGCGTCCTCGACACGCGACCCCATCCCAACTGCACCGACGACTCGCAGTGCGGTGGCTCCGGAGCACCGCGGAAGTGCCTCGGCGGCTTCTGCAAGTACACGTGTACGGCAGCGCAAGGCGACGCCTACTGCCGCACCATCGACAATCGCATCGGTAGCTGCGCGAAGGACCTCGTCTGCCGCTCGGCCGCCGAAGCCAACGCGCAGTGCCTCGCGAGCTCCGACTGCGGTGCTGGCGGAAGCTGCGTCGACAACACGTGCAAGTGAGCTGACGGCTTTGCCGCTCTAGTCAGTCGCCGCTTGCGCACGAGCTCGGCGGAACCGAGCTCTTCTCGGTCTCCACGCGCTCGACCTGCACCGTCACGTACTCGGCCTCGAACTTCGTACGAAGGACGTCGCCGAGGCGTGTTCCGAGATCGGGATCGACGCCGTCTGCGGTGACGTGGACGGTGACGGCATCGTGGCCCGTTCCGAGCGACCAGACGTGGAGCGCATGGACCTGCACGACGCCGGGATGCGCGAGCACCACCTTGCGGACGCGCGCGACGGGAAGCCGCGGCGGCGCGGCATCGAGGAGAACGAGACCGGCATCGCGCACGAGCCGGAGCGCGCCGATGACGAGGATGGCGACGACGAGAAAGCTCGCGAGCGGATCGACGATCGGTGACGCGCCGTACTTGATCGCGACGCCCGCGATGAACGCCGCGAACGAGCCGAGCGCGTCGCCGAGGAGATGCAGCCATGCGCCGCGCAGATTGAGGTGATGGGCGTGGGCGTCGGCGTGATGGCCTTCGTCTTCGTCGGCGGAGGCGAGAGCGGGAGCGGCGGCGTGGGAGTGGCCCGCGTGGCCGTGCGAGTGGCCGGCGTGGGAGTGGCCCGCGTGGCCGTGCATGGCGCCGTGGAGGATCCATGCGCTGAAGCCGTTCACGACGAGCGCGGCGGTCGCGACGATGAGCATGATGTTCGACCGCGGCATCGTCGGGTCGGCGAGATGCTGCAGTGAATCACGCACGAGCTCGATGACCACGCCGAAGACCATGACGCCGTTGACGAGGGCCGCCAGCGGCTCGACGCGGCGCAACCCGAACGTGAAGCGCGGGCTCGGACGGCGCGTCGCGAGACGCATCGCGCCGAGGCTGATCGCCAGCGCGAAGACGTCCATCAGCAGGTGGTAAGCGTCCGCCTCGAGGACATCGCTGCGCGCCGCCTTCGCGCCGAGGAGCTCGACGACGAAGAACGCGGCGATGACCAGCAGCACCAGCAAGAGCCGGCGCGCTTGCCTCTTCTCGGTCGCTGCGGTCGCCGCGTCGGTCTCCGCCTTGTCGCGCGGAGCCTTGGTTACAGGGGGTTTCGAGGGGCCGTGCTCGTGCTCGTGGCCGTTCCCGTGCTCGTGCCCGTGCCCGTGCTCGTGGCCGTGATCGTGCCCGTCATGGTCGTGCGACTTCCCGCTGGCGTCGGGCGGCATCAGATGAGGACGAAGTCCTCGCCGGCGACCGACGTGGTCGAGCTGCCGAGGACGATGGAGGTCTCCTCGTCACGCTCGACCGCCGCAAGGTAAAGACCGGAGAGGATCGCGGGGTGATCGCGCACGAGCCCGAG
The DNA here is from genome assembly GCA_043742085.1 of Polyangiaceae bacterium. Lineage (GTDB taxonomy): Bacteria > Myxococcota_A > Polyangia > Polyangiales > Polyangiaceae > Labilithrix. The sequence continues at coordinate 2,800 of JAYTZB010000832.1, read as the reverse complement.
GAACTCGCCGCGCGGAAGATGGAGCGTCACCGTGGGATGCACGGCCACGACGTCGGCGTTCGCCTTGCGTCGAAGAACGAGCGCGACCTCGCCCACCGTCTCGCCCACGGGAAGCGTCGCGATCACGAACGACTCGCCGCCCTCCTCGTGACCGACGATGGCGACCTCGCCCGAGGCAATGAGATGGAGGCCGGTCGTGTCCTTGCCCTCTTCGATGAGCTTGTCGCCCTTCTCGAAGACGCACGTCTCGAACCGCTCGACGAGCGCTGGGCGCTCCATAGGATCGACCGCGAGGAGCAGCTTCGACGTGCGCACGAGGTTCGCGACCATGCGGCGCCGGCAGTGAGCAGCGAGCTCGATGCCCACGTCGGGTCGCTTCTCGGCGACGGCTTCGAGCGCATCGCGGCGCGCGACCAGCAGGATCGACGGCCGGCAGGCAATCACGCTGGCTGCGCGAGGCGCGCGCGAGAGCAACGCCATCTCGCCGAAGAGCGCGCCGTTGTTGAGCCGCGCCAGCGTGACGAGGTTGCCTTCCTCGTTGGTGCGTCGTACCTCGAGCTCGCCACGCGCGACGATGTACGCCTCTGCGCCCTCGTCGCCCTCGGAGATGACGGCGTTGCCCGCCGGCACCGTGAACATCTCGAAGCAACCGATGAGCGCGCGGAGTCCGTCCTTCTCGAGGGCGCTGAAGAGCGGCAGCGGCGACACGAGCGGCGGCTCCGACTCGGCGAGCGCTTCGTATTCCAGCGATGCGTCGTGGATGATGGCGGTGGCCTTCGAGAGCAGCGCCGGCCCCGTGAGGAACGAGCTCAGCGGCTGGAAGCTCGCATCGTGGGGGAGCGGCGGCGGCGGCGGCGCGGCGTCGTCCGCGAGACGCGGCGAGCCTGCGCAGAACGCCGCGGAGATCTCGTCCATGAGCGGCGCCACGTCGACGCCGAGCGCGCGGAGGTCGCCGAGCGCGGCGACGGCGAGCGGGAGGTTTCCGGTGTCGATGGCGCGCTTCACGCCCAGCTCGAAGCCCTCGATGGCCGCCTCGGTACGCCCAGAATCGGCGAGCAAGCGGCACGTGAGGATGAGCGCGCTCGAGACCGATGCATCCTGCTGGACGACCGCAGCGCTCCAGCGAAGCGCAGCCTCTCGCTCGCCGGCCAGCAGCAAGGCGAGCGCGCGGTCCAGCGGCGAGTCCACACCGCGAGAGTGGGCTCCGGGCAGGTCCGGCGGGGCCATGCGCATCATCGGCCTCCTATACTACAGGAGGCCATGTGGTTCGGTGCGATCGCTGTCTCGGACATTTCGCGCGAGCTCAGTCGTCCGAATCGTCTTTGGAGTCCGCACGTGCGGCCGACTCGCGCTCGATGAGCGAGCTCATCGCGTTGGCCGTGGCGGTCACCAGCGGGACCACCTTCGGATAGTCCATACGCGTGGGCCCGATGATCCCGATGGATCCCGCGCTCCGGCCGAGGTTCGTGTACGACGCGCCGACGATCGACAGGTGCCCGCCCGCGAGGTCCCCCGCCTCGCGTCCCACCACCACCGACGTGCCCTTCGCTGCGAGCGTGGCGTCGAGGAGGCGGACGATGCTCTGCGCTTCGTCGAGCGCGTTGACGATCTCCTTCAGGCCTTCGCCGCCCGCGAACTCGGGGAGATTGAGGAGCTTCGAGCGGCCCTCGATGACGACGTCGGCCCCGGCATCCGCGGCGTCCGCGAGCGCGGCCTCGCCGAGCTCGAAGGCGCGCTTTCGCACGGCGTCGTTCTGGACCTTGTCGCTCTGGAGTCGGCGCGCGAAGAGCTCGCGGAGCTCGCCGAGCGAACGGCCCTCGATGACGTCGTCGAGGAGGTTGTGCACCTTGAGGAGCTCGTTCTCCTCGACGGTCGCGCGGAAGAAGACGTTCTGAACCGACCCGTTCGCCATCACCAGCACGGCGAGCACTTCGCCCGGCAGCGTGCGGATGAAGCGGAGGTGCTTCAAGGTCATCGACTCGGCGCGCGGCGAGACCACCACCGCCGCCGTACCGGCGAGCTCCGACAGGAGGCGCCCCGTCTCGCGCAGGAAGTTGGGCCCGGGCTCGATCTCGGAGAAGAGCTGGACGAGGTTGGTGTTCTCCTCGTCGCTGAGGACGCGTACCTCCATCATCGCGTCGATGAAGAGGCGGAACGCACGGTCGGTGGGGACACGACCGGCGCTGGTGTGAGGCTGGTGGAGGTAGCCCATCTCCTCGAGATCGGAGAGGACGTTGCGGATGCTGGCGGCCGAGAGCGCGATGCCCTTCTTCGAAAGCGTCCGCGACCCTACCGGCTCACCGGTCGCGACGAACTCGGTGATGCACGCGTAGAGGATCTGTCTTGCGCGTTGCGACAGCTCCGACATTCCCGATGCTCCGTCGGCAATCCTAGCATTTCGCGGCTCGTTTTCCCTGATGGCCACCTCCGGGCTAAGCTGCACCGCGATGCGGGGTCCGTTCGTCCAGAGGCTCGTCACCGTCGCGGCGCTATCGCTCGTCGGGAGCACGATGGGCTGCGGGCCGGGACTGGCCGTGCGCGGGCACGGGGCGGAGCCGATCGGGAGAGCGGGGGCGAGGGCGGGCGCGGACGCGAGGGCGGACGGGGACGCGAGGGCGGACGCGGAGGCGAGGGCGGACGAGCACGAGCACGAGCACGAGGGCGAGGGCGAGCTGCCGGTGTTGCCGCCGGCCGCGGTGATGGAGGAGCCGAGCGGGCTGGAGATGGCGTCTGCGCGAGGGGCGCCGGCATCGCGGTACGGGGCGCTCGGCAAGGCGCAGTGCGAGGCGGAGCTCGACAA
>JAYTZB010000831.1:0-1869 GCA_043742085.1 Polyangiaceae bacterium | reverse complement strand
GCGGCGACCGGCTTCTTGCCGAGCATGTAATAGAGCGTGAGGAGCACGCCGAAGTTGATGGCGAGCGCGAGGAACGCCGGGCGCTTCTTGTCCCAGATGTCCGTCCAGTTGATGGGCGCGGGGCCGTGATGACCGCCGCCCTCGGCGTGCTCTCCGCTCTCGTGGCCTTCGGCCGCGCTCGGATCGCTGCGGTGCTCGCCGCTCTGCGCGCCGTGCTCCTGCGCGAGGGCGAGCGCCGTGCTCAGCGCCAGGATCGCGACGATGAACGCTGCGAGGACGAGACGACCGCGCGCGATGACGCTCTTGGAGGGACGCCGGGGGGCCTGAGAGGCCTGAGAGACGCGGCTCACGAGGCCACCTCCCGCCCGAGGACACGAGCGGCCATGTCACGTCCGAGGCTATGCGCGTCGAGCCGGAGCTGCTTTCGCGCGGCGTCGGCCTCGCTGCCGGTGGCAGCGCGTCCTCGCTCGAGCGTCTGGGCGGTCTCGGCGCGGACGCCGTTCATGAGCTCGGCTTCGCGCTTCAGGCCTTCGGCGCGGAGCGCTTCGCGCTCGATGGTGCCCGCCTCGCGGCCCTTGGCCACGATGGCGTCGGCTTTCGCCTTCGCTTTCGCGGACTTGATGTCCGTCTTCGTGGCCTGGTTCCGCGTGCCTTCGATGCGCTGTTCGCGCGCTTCGAAGAGCTTCATCATCGGGTCGAAGAGCGTCGGCTTCAGGATGAAGAGAAGGACGACGAACAACCCGAGCTGCACGAAAAGGCTTAGGTCGGCGTCGACCGTGACCGCGCCTTCAGCAGCGGCTTCTATCAATTTCGAAGTGCTCACTGCGAGCAGCGACATGGGGCCTCGTGGCGTGCGGCGGCAAGGGCAAGAGCCGGGAAATCCCCGTGATGCCGTGCATTCATCGCCGCGCGAGGTACCATCATCCGCGCCCCCTGACAATGGGGTGCGTTGTGATAGGGCCGGCGGCGCTCAGGTCCCGCGGCGGCGGCGGCTGACCTGGATATCGGAAGAGTAGGCTTGCGGCGCGGGCCGGGCCGCGGGGGCGTGGGCGTGGGCGCGTGCGGCAGCGGCGCGCATCCGTGGATCGCTCCGGCGCGGGAGCACGCCGCGGGGAGGCGTCGGCGCCGGCACCTTGGGCCGGGCATAGCCGTCGTCGTCCTCGACGGTCGCGTCGCGATGCGGATTGCGGAGCGTCGGGACGCCGGCGACCGCTTGGTTCGAGGGCAGGGTGTGGCGGGGCGCGGCGTCGTCGGCGACCGCGCGGTACTCGGCGGTCGCGAGGTCGTGCCCGAGCTCCGCCTCGGCGCGCTCCTGCTCACTGAGCGCGGCGGCGATGTCCTCGGGCCGGAGCGCCTGGATGCGCTGCGTCTTCTCGCTGGAGTCGTCGTAGTCGTGATCGACCTGTTCGCGGGCAGGTCGGCTCGAGAACGGCCGCTGCGTACGTGGCGTCTCGAGCTCCGGCGCCGATGTCTCGACGGTGCCGGACTCGACGAAGGGATTCTCGCCGGCGTTCGACTCGAAGCTGATGACGGCCCCGGTCCGGACGAGCGAGACGCGTCCGCGCTCGTCGACGCGGGCGAAGAGCATGGCAGCGCCGACGCGCGGCATCTCGACCAGCCCGCCGGCGGCGCAGCCGTCGAGCGAGGCGACGTACTGCGCTCCCACGCAACGGGACGCGGTGCGCGAGGTGCTCCGCTTTCCTTTCGGGGCCACGACGATGCGCCGGCAGATGCCTTCGGAGTCGAGGAGGAAGGTGCAGGACGCCGTGTGGGCGGCGTAGATGATGTCGATGCTGGGGGGGGTGCAGGGGTTCGCCACGTCGATGAGGGCTATAGCAAGCACTAGGCCCGCACATTGTAGGCGCGTGT
>JAYTZB010000830.1:0-2545 GCA_043742085.1 Polyangiaceae bacterium | reverse complement strand
GCCGTCGCGATGCAAGCGCGCGCGCTCGAGACGCGCCAGAAGGCGGTCGCGAACGAGTCGGCGCGCGTGCAAGGTCTTCTCGACGGCGGCTTCGTCTCGCCGAACGAGGCCGAGCAAAAGGAAGCGCAGAGCGCGAGCGAACAGGCGCAGCTCCTTGCGACCCAGGCCAAGCTACTCGGCACGTCGCTGGAGGTGAACGACTGCATCCTTCGGTCGCCATTCGCCGGCGAGATCGCGACGCGGTCGACCGACCCGGGAGCGTTCGTGCGTCCGGGCATCTCGATTGTCTCGGTCGTCGATCGCTCGACGTTGCGCGTGACCGGCGACGCGCCGGAAGTCGACTTCGACGTCGTCAACCCGGGAACGAAGGTGACACTTCACGTCGTCTCTACGAACAGGGACCTCATTGCGACCATCTCACGCCGCGCGCCGGCGGCCGACCCATCAACGCGGACCGTGCACTTCGAGCTCGACATTCCGGATCCCGAAAGAAACATTCCCGTGGGAACCACGGCAGAAATTCACATCGACGTGGGCGCGCCGACCCCCGCGACGATGGTCCCTCTGTCCGCCGCAGCAGTGCGCGGTCCGAAGGCAACCGTGTTCGTGATCGAGGGCGACATCGCTCACGTTCGCATCGTCGCCCTCAAGGGCGAGCTCGCCGGAAAGCTTTACCTCGATCCGACGCTCCCACCGGGTGCTCGCGTGGTCACCGAAGGACGCGCGCTGCTGAGCGAGGGCGACCGAGTGGCGGCGACCCTCGAGCCGGTGACCGCGCCTGGCGCCAGTGCGTCGCCTTCAGGCAGAGCGGCGGCGACCGCGGTCGGAGGTGCGCCGTGACCGGCCTCTCGCTCCGCAACCCGATCGCGATCCTGATGCTGTCGCTCGCGCTCGTCATTTTTTCGGCGGTCGTGACGCCCCGTATGGCAGTCGACACATTTCCCGAGCTGACCCCGCCCGTGCTCGTCGTCGGCACCCTCGCCCCCGGCCTCGGACCGAAGGACGTCGAGAAGACGCTGACCTGGCGCATCGAGAAGTACGTCAGCGCGACGCCGGGCGTCGACCACGTGGAGAGCGTCTCGCGTAACAACCTCTCCATCGTCTACGTGTGGCTGAAATGGGGCACGGATCTCAACGCCGCCCAGACACTGGTCCAGCAGCAAACGGCGTTCGCGATGAGCGCCGTGCCCAAGTCGCTCGGCGTACTTCCGCCGTTCGTCCTTCAATATGACCCGTCGAACGCACCGGTCGTTCAGGTCGCGGTGTGGGGCGGCGGGCTGAGCGGTCCCCAGCTCTACGACTACGCGCTCAACAACATCGAGCCGACGCTCGAGGGCATTCCGGGCGTCGCGAGCGCCTCCTTGAACGGCGGCCGCCAGCGCCAGATCAACATCGTCGTCGACCCGGTCGGCGCGCAGGCGCGCGGCATCACGTCGACCGACATCGCAGCCGCCGTAGCGCAGTCGAATGCGCTCCTGCCGTCGGGCGTCTTTCTGTCACCGAAGTTCGATTCGAACGTCTATACCAACGCGGTTCCCGAGAAGGTCAGCACGATCGGCAACGCCATCGTGAAGATGCACAACGGAAAGCCGGTGCTGATTCGTGACGTCGCGCGACTCGAAGACGGCGGAAGCCCGGAGACGCAGAACGTCAGCGTCAACGGCGAGAACGCCGTCTATCTGAACGTCCTCCGCGTCCCCGGCGGCAACACCATCGAGATCGTCGACTCGGTGAAGAAGATCGTCGCAAACCTCAAGGACCTCCCGCCGGGTCTTCAGGTCAAGCCGATCTTCGATCAGTCGACGTTCGTGCGGACGACGTATTCGGGCCTTCGCAAGGAGGTACTGCAAGCGCTCGTGCTCATCGCGCTCGTGATCCTCCTGTTCCTGCAGAGCGTGCGCGGCACCCTGATCGTCTCCGTCGCCATCCCGCTCTCGTTCGCGATCACGCTCATCGTCCTCTACGCAAATGGGCAGACGCTGAACGCGTTCACGCTCGGCGGGCTGACGTTGGCCATGGGCCGCCTCGTCGACGACGCCGTCGTCGTGCTCGAGTCGATCCATCGCCACCAGCGAATGGGGATGAGCAACGCCAGGGCCGCACTCGAGGGCACGAACGCGGTCGTCTTGCCCGTTCTCGCATCGACGCTGACGACGATGGCGGTGCTCTTGCCGGTTCTCCTGCTCGCTGGTCTCGCGAAGAAGCTGTTCGCTCCCTTGGCCCTGACCGTCGCCGTCGCGATGAGCGCGTCGTATTTCGTCAGCGTCTGCGTCACCCCGGTTGCCTGTCGATTCTTCCTCGGGCACGCCGAGCACGGGCGCTTTGGAAAGGCCATCGAGTCCTTCATCGACCGCATCGCGGAGCGCTACTCCCTCGCGCTGCGGGCCGCATTGCCTTACCGCTTCGCCATCATCGGTGCATGCCTGGTGTTGACCATCGGCGCGGCGTGGGCCTCGGCCCGCCTCCCGAGCACCTTCTTCCCCGAGATCGACGAGTCGATGGAGCGCGTCTACATCAGGCTCGCACCGGGGATCTCACTCGACGA
>JAYTZB010000829.1:0-2667 GCA_043742085.1 Polyangiaceae bacterium | reverse complement strand
ATGGGCTTAAAGTGGTTCAACCACTTTGGCGCTCCGGTTGCAGCAAGCCGGAGCATGAACCTCCTCCGCGCGCTGCGTTCGCTTCGCCGGCGCCACCTCATCGTGCCCGCGGCGGTCGCTGCGATCGTGCTCACGGCCTCGGTCCCCGCGTGGGCCGACGAGGTCTGGCCCGCACTGGTAGGCCTCGGCGATCAGCTCGGCGTGCGACCCGCGACGTCGCGCTGAGCGACGAGGATCTTGTTGCGTGCAGACTGCAGCTGTTGCTTCAGCGTGGTCGCCTCGCGGGCGATGTCCTGCCAGTCGTCGGCCACGGCATCGGCGCCCAGCGTCTCGGCCTCGGCGACCACGGACTCGGTGCGCGTCGCCACCTCGTTCAGTGTCTTCAGGAGGTCCTGCGCGTTGGCGCCGTCCTCCTTTGCTTCGAGCTCGGCCACCGGCTCGTTGAGCGCACGCGCTCGCTCGCCGAGCGCGGAGAACCGCTCGAGCAGCTCCGACCGCTTCTGGATGCGCTGCTGGATAATCGAAGCCGCCTGCACCGCCTCTTCGATGCAGGTCTGCTGGCGCACCTGAACGCCCTGCATCGCTGCGGCGAACGCCTGGAGGCGTTCGGCCATGCGCTGTTCGCCGGCCGCGCAGTTCTCGAGCAGATCCTTCGCGCGGTGCATCGCCTTCTCGGTGTTGAGGTTCATCCTCTTCACCTCGGACACGAACCTCTCGTACTCGAGGAGCTCGGCCTCGAGGGCAGAAGCGGCCTTGGCCAGGGGCGTCTCGACGATCTTCTTCGATGGCGGTGCGGGCATGCGACCCCACGCGTTTACTCCCGAGGCCCCGAGATTTCCAGCCTCCTTCCGGCAACTGCGGCAAGGAGTCTTCCCCTCGGCGCATCGCGTGCGTAGCCTTCGGTGGTGAGCGAGGAGGACAAGCGGCGCGAGCAGCGCTTTTCTGCCCGGATCGTCGCGCGCGTGGTCCGGCGCGGCGACAACGTCGAGCTCATGACCAACGACGTGAGCTTCCGCGGCGCGTTCCTCCGGACCGATGCCCCGCCGGCCTTGCGGCAGCTGGTGCGCGTCGCGTTCGAGATGCCGGGCGGAGAGCTCGTCTCGGCGCATGCGATGGTGGTGCACGTGGTGCAACCGGGCGCCGGTGGCAGCATCCCCGGCGCCGGCGTCCAGTTCTGGGGCCCGGTGCAGGAGTCGAAGGCCTGGGAGAAGTACGTCTACGAGCTCAAGATCCGCGAGCGCGCTGGCGTCGCATCGTCACGGACGACCGACAAGGTGCGCCGCTCGTCCGAGCGCTTCAAGCTGGCGCTCGAGGTCATCGTCGACGGCCGCCGACTCAGCACCCGCGACGTCTCGGAGACCGGCATGGCCATCCGCTCCGAATCGGCGATGCCGGTGGGAACGCGCGCGCACATGCAGGTGCATGCGAACGGTCACACGTCGATGGCGCTCGATGTCATCGTGCGCCGGCGCATCGAGGAGCCCGGGTTCAAGGGCCTCGGCGTCGAGTTCGTGGACGTGAAGCCCGAGACGAAGGCAGCGCTCATGGCGCTGCTTCGCCCGGTCGCGGGCGAAGAGGGCGCCATCTTCATCGACAGCGACGACCCCGGCCTGCACTGAGCGACGACCTCGCTCAGTCGAGCGTGTCGTCGCCGTCGACCAGCGACGAGTCCGGCGGCGGCGCGATGACCGACGACGGCGCCGACGACTTCGGCTCGGGCGACATGAGCTTGCGCACGAGGTCGGCGCGGTTCGCGACGCCGAGCTTCAGGTACAGACGACGCACGTAGGTCCGCACCGTGTTCTCGCTCAGCCCCGAGATGGCAGCGACGTTGACGCCGCTGTAGCCCGCGACGAGCAGGCGCGCGATCTCGCGCTCGCGCTTGCTGAGGCCCTCGATCGGAGCCGCCTTGTCTTGCTGCTCGACGCGGAGCACGGCGCACTTGGCGTTGTTGAACACGGGATCGCCGTCGATCTTCGCGACGCCGACGACCGCGCCCGAAGGAAGGCGCGGCGGCGTCGGGAGGGCGTCGCCCTTGGCGCGCGCGGCGAGCGACTGCTCTGCGGCGTCGACGATGTGATCGGCGATCGGAACGACGTCCGTCTCCCACTCGATGCCGCTCTCGCGATTCGCCGCCCAGATCACCTTCCGACGCTCGCGATCGATGACGAAGAGCGTGCCGCTCACCTTGCTGAACGCGCGGAGGGCCGCGGCCTCGCGCGACAGCTCGTCGTACGCGAGCTGCGTGCGGACCCCCGCGACGACGAACGGTCCCAGCCCCTCGAGCTTCTTCGCGTCCTCGGGCGTGAAGTCGCCCTCCGCTTCACGACGCTCGAGGCCGGCGAGCCCGAACAGCACCCCGCCCTCGTGGAGGAAAAAGAGGAGCGTGTGCTTCATGCCGTCGCTCGCGTGCTCCGCGAAGTACGGCAACTTCATCTTTTCGTCCTCCGGGTAGAGCTCACCGGCGACATAGACGCGGCGCGTCGTCTCGACGACGCTCTTCGTCTCGAACCCGAAAGCCTGCGTCAGACGCTTGCGTTCTGCGCCTTTTAGGGGGCTGAGGGCGCTGTCGACGAGGCGCGAGGAGTCCGCGTAAGCCCGCGTGTCCTCGGTCCCCAGGCAGAAGAATGCCCCCGAGGCGGGGACCACCTGACGCATCGCGTCCAT
>JAYTZB010000828.1:0-3122 GCA_043742085.1 Polyangiaceae bacterium | reverse complement strand
GTGGCGGCGCGCAGCAGCTTGATCGCGACCGGTAGCCCGTCGGTGATGCGCGTCGCCTGGTAGATGACGCCGCTCGCGCCGGAGCCCATGCGCGCGCCGATGCGGTACTGACCGGCGACGACGTTGCCCTCGAGATCGCCGGCGCCCGCGCTGCTCTCGTTGTCGCGGATGGCGAGGCTGCGCTCGAGCGCGTGCACGCGCATCGCTTGTGCCGCGGTCTCCATGCGACGGATGCGCCCGCGCGTGAGGCCGAGCCCGATGCCGCCGAGGAGCAGCGGCGCTGCGAGCGCCACGAGCGCGAAGATCAAGGAGGGGTGCGCGCCGAGCGCCGCGCCGCCGACCACCACTCCGGCGGCGGCGCCGAACCCGACGCCGCGGCCGGCGGTCGGCACCGGCCACGTCACCTCGAACTCCTGCGTCTCCTCGTTGGAGGCGAGCGTCGTGACGGTGCCGTCGTCGAAGCCGAAGAGCGTCGGCACGACGGCGAGCTCCATGGCGCGCGCCTTCGCGAGGAGACCGTCCTTCTCGAGCGCGGGATCGTGGCCGATGCGCACCTTGCCGCGCCAGTACCCCGCCTTCGCCTCCGAGGTCTCCCAGCGCGTGGTGCGTCCGTGCTCGCTGTCCGACGAATCGAGCCGCGCGAACGCCTCCTCGGGTGCGCGCGTGCCGCGAAGGAGCCGCGCCCACGTCCCCAGGTTGTCGGGCGCGATCAGGTAGGGGCCGACCTCGGGCAGCGCGCCGGGCAGCTGCTCGAGGAACGCCTGCAGCGCGCGATGGAGCGCGCCGAGCGGAAGGAGACGCGTCTCGTCGTCGAGGTCCGCGCGCGCGAGGCGCAGCGCCGCGAGCCACGCGTCGACGGCGGGCTTGCCTTTCTTCGCTTCGAGACAGAGCAGCAGCGCCTTGATCTTGGACGCGCTGGTCTGTCCCGTCGGGAACGTGTGACGGACCTTCAAGGGAGCCCTCCAAGGCTACGCCGCGCCGCTGCCGTCGAACAGGGAGGTTCATGCCTGATCCGGGTGGCTCTCGCGCCGCCGGCGATTCGCGGGGGTTTCCGCGCTCGCAGCGAGCCGGTCACGGCAACGCAGCCTGGCTCGCGGGCAGCATCGCGTGCAGCAGCGCGAGCGCCGACGGCTTCGACGGCACGGATCCCCGCGCACCCCACCGATGACCCGCCGGTCGACCCCAACATCCGCACCATGTGGGCTGGCGACCAAGGTCGGCGCGCTGCCCTTGCGCCGGGCTCGCCGGGATCGCGTTCGCCTCGCCGTGCCCAACGACCTCGGCAGCGGCGCGGCGACGCTGCTCGGAGCCGTGGGGACGACCACGGCGCTGCGGGGCCTCGCGGTCGAGCCGTGGCGCCGAGGTGAGGTAGCATCGCGCCTGCGATGAACGACGACGCGCGATCGCCCGAAGGAGGAGCACCGCTCGCTATCGTGCAGGAGGCCGACTGCTCCGAGCGCGTCGTGGTCTTGAAGATCCGCGTCCCCGGTCGTTCGGCGTTCGTGGTGGTGGGCGCGGCAAAGGGAGGCGGGGCGGCCGGCCTCCTGCCACAAGGCGCCCGGCAGGAGCTCTGGGGCGGGAAGCTGCCGCCTGCCGCGCCCCGGCAGCGCGCAAGAGAGGCGGCGCTGGCGCTCGCGCGCGTGGTGGCGATCGTCGGGGCGGAGGTGTTCTTCGAACCGCACGTGAAGCCGCGCGAGGACGCGGACCCGGACCCGGACCCGGCCCCGGATGCGAATGCGAGCGCGAGCGCGAAGGCGGAGGCCGAGTCGGGGCCGCGCATGGGGGCGATACGCTGCTTGCGCGTGCACGGCGGACGGGTGGTCGTGACCGACGCCGTGATGCCTCGAGACGCGAGGGCGTTCGTCGAGGTGCTGTTCGACGAAGCGGAGCGGCGCGCGCTCGAAGCGCGAGGCATCGAGCTCGCGAGCGCGATCGCGGAGGACTCGATCGAGCTCCACCGCGTCGATCTGGTGCGCGCGCTCGAGAAGGCGCGGCAGCGGATCGAGCGACGCCGCGGCGCCGTCGGCGAGGACCTCGCGAAGATCACGCAGGCGGACAAGATCGCCGGGCAAGCGCAGTGGCTCGTGGGCGAGGCGGCGCGCGTGCCGCGAGGAGCGACGAAGCTCGTCGTCACCGACTGGTCGAGCGGCGAGGGCGTGCCGATGGAGGTGCCGCTCGATCCCGCGAAGAGCGCGCGCGAGCAGGTCGAGGCGATGTTCAAGCGCGCCAAGCGACTGAAGCTCGGCGGACGCATCGCCGAGGAGCGACTCGCGCAGGCCGAGGCGCAAGCGATGGCCATCGCGGCGGCGCTCGAGGCGGTGCGAGACGCGGCGTCGCTCGCGGAGATGGATGCGGCCGCGAAGGAAGCGAAGAGGCGAGCGCCGCGGGACGTGACGCTGGTCGATGCCGGAGCGGGACCGCGCGCGGGTGCCAAAGCGGTAGCGGGCGCGAAGGCGAGCGCCGGCGCGGGCGCGAAGGCGGCGAGGCGCGTGCCGTTCCGGACCTTCCTCGCGCGCAGCGGGAAGAAGGTGCTCGTGGGCAAGGGCGCGGCCGACAACGACGCGCTCACGCTCAAGATCGCGAAGCCGCATGATCTGTGGCTGCACGCCAAGGACCGTACCGGCGCGCACGTCATCGTTCCGCTCGAGAAGAACCACACGTGCCCCGCCGAGGATCTGATCGACGCCGCCCATCTCGCGGCGCACTTCTCCGATGCGCGCGAGGAGAAGGCGGTCGACGTCCAGTACACGCCGCGCCGCTTCCTGCGAAAACCGAAGGGGTCGGCCCCCGGAGCCGTCGTCGTCGATCGCGAGAAGGTGCTGCTCCTGCGCTTCGACGCCGCGCTCCTGCGCACGCTGCTCGAGCGCGAAGACCTCTGAGGGATCGGTGCCCGAGCCCTGATTTCCGTGGTAAACACGGTGTTCGATCATGTCGCGCCTCGCCGAGACCATTGCCGGTTGGCTGGGACGCGTCGAGGTCGTGCTCGCCGGGGTCGACGGGTATCTCTACGAAGGCCAGGAGGCGCTCGCCAAGGGAGATCCCATGCGCGCGCGCGCGGCGGCGAAGGCCATCCTCATCCGCGTGCCCCACTCGCCGATCGGGCTCGCGCTCCTCGCCGACGC
>JAYTZB010000827.1:0-3783 GCA_043742085.1 Polyangiaceae bacterium | reverse complement strand
CCTTGCTGCTTGTCGCCGAAACGGAAGCGCGGGATATCGATCTGCGGGATGGGGATGGAGACGAGATCCTTGCCCTTCCGCCCGATGAGCTCTCCCTGGGAGATGTACTTGCGCAGGTTCTGTCGGATCTTACCGCGGACGATCGCGCGGAACCGCGAGTGGTCTTGATCGATCTTCAGGGACATCGGCTCTCTCTTCGAGGCTATCAGACGTGAGAACCGGTCGCACCACTCCTCCATCACCCGCGCGTGCCGCGCGGACCCCTCATCGCCCCCTCACCGTGGCCGCGCTTCTGCTGGCGTTGTTCATGGCGGCGATGGAGATGACCGTGGTGTCCACGGCGATGCCCACCGTCGTGGCAGAGCTGAGCGGCGCGCTCCACTACGCGTGGGTATTCACGGCCTACATGCTGACCTCGACGGTCACCGTGCCCATCTACGGCAAGCTCGCCGACCTCCACGGTCGGAAGCCGGTGATGCTGGTGGCCATGGCCCTCTTCCTCGTCGGCTCGATGGCGAGCGGCCAGGCGCACTCGATGACGCAGCTCATCGTCTTCCGGGCCATCCAGGGCATCGGCGCCGGCGGAATGCAGCCGATGGCGCTCACCATCGTCGGCGACATCTTCAAGATCGAGGAGCGCGCGAAGATGCAGGGCGTCTTCGGCGCGGTCTGGGCGATCGCGGGGCTCGCGGGCCCGCTGCTCGGCGGCGTAATCGTCGCGACGCTCTCGTGGCGCTGGGTCTTCTACGTGAACGTGCCGTTCGGCGTGGTGTCGGCGGCGGTCCTCTCGTTCTCGCTCGTGGAGACCATCGAGAAGCGCAAGCAGCGGCTCGACATCGCAGGTGCCCTGCTGCTGGCAGCGGCGGTCATCGCGCTCCTCCTCGGCACCGACGGCGAGGCGCCGGCGGTGCTCCTGCCGGCGAGCGCCGTGCTCACGGCCGCGTTCCTGTTCGTCGAGACGCGCGCCGAGGCGCCGATCCTGCCGCTGAAGCTGTTCGCGCAGCGCATCCTCGCGACGTCGAGCGCGCTCTCGGCGCTGGCGGGCGGAGCGATGCTCGGGCTCGTGACCTTCGTGCCGCTCTACGCGCAAGGCGTGCTCGGCGCGACGCCCACCGAGGCCGGCAGCACCATCGCGACGATGGCGGTGGCGTGGCCCGTCGCGAGCGCGATCTCGGGCCGGCTCATCGCCAAGGTGGGCTTTCGCGTCCTCGTGCGGCTCGGGTTCTTCCTCGTCGCGGCGTCCTCGGTGTGGCTGACGTTCGCGATGACCCACGGCGCATCGGCGGGGACGCTGCGCATCGGCTCCGCGATCCTCGGGCTCGGCATGGGCTTCGCGAACACACCGCTCGTCATCGCGGTACAGACGAGCGTGAGCTTCTCGCAGCGCGGCGTCGCGACGGCGAGCACCATGTTCTTCCGCAACATCGGCGGCACGGTCGCGGTCGGTGTGATGGGCGTGATCCTCGCGCGCGCGCTCCTCGCCGGGGCAGCGCGGGGCGCCGGCGGCGGCGAGCTCGTGGCGCGCATCCTCGGGCCCGACCGACGCAACGTGGACCCGGCGGTGCTCGCGTCGATCTCCGGCGATCTCGCGGTCGGCCTCACCCGGGTGATGGCCCTCGTGAGCGCGCTCGCGATCGTCGGAGCGCTCGTCGCGTGGCTCTTCCCGCACGTCGTCGCGAAGGACCGCGAGGGCCCATAGACGCGAGGGTTTCCGCGAGCTGCGAGACTAGGCGCGCTTCGAGTCGAGCGTCATGCGCGCCAGCCAGAGGAGCGCGACGACGTTCGCCGCACAGAACATCCGGAGGCCGAACCCGCCGAGCGCGAAGAGGGTCTCGCCGCTGATGCCCATCTGGGTGAGCAGCGCCGCGGTGCCGAGCGCGACGCCGCCGATGAACGGACGCATGCGCTTGTTGTTGAAGAAGAACGTGGTCATCAGGAACGCGGGAGCCGCGCTCGCGAAGAGGAGCCACTTGTGCATGCCGGGCGCGAGGAGGAGGTCCCACTCACCGAAGGGCTTCATCGCCAGCTCGGCGATCCAGCGCATGCCGCCGAGGCGCGCGGGGATGCCCAGCACGGGCAGGAACGGCAGCAGGCCGAGTCCCGCGAAAGCGGCGCCGAGCCACTTGCCGTTGCCCTTCTCGAGCGTGCCGCCCTTCTGCTTGATGCGACGGATGACGACCATCGCGAGGCCGAGCAGAGCGATGAGCCGAACTCCGAAGTGCGCCCAGTGCGTATGCGCCGCGGCCTTGCCGGTCTCGAGGATTCCGGCGCCGAAGAGGTTCTTGTCCTCCTTCGCGGTGGCCGTCGACTGGAGCGTGGACTTCACCGCGTCGGGATCGGTGATGCCCTGACCGACCAGGATGGCGGCAGCTCCTGCGACGTGCGGCGACGCCATGCTGGTGCCGTTGAAGACACCCCACTGCTCGCACTTGTTCTTGCCGGACTCGCAGATGGTCTGCTGCGTCACGCCGACACCGGGCGCGCCGATCGCGACCTCGGGGCCGCGCGACGAGAACCAGGCGATACCGTCGTTCTTGTCCGTGGCGCTGACGGCGATGGCGCCGGCATACGCGGCCGGGAAGCCCACCGATTTACCGGAGTTGCCCGCAGCAGCGACGACGACGACGCCCTTCTTGTACGCGTGCGTGACCGCGTCCTCGACGACCTTGCTCTTCGACGACGAGCCGAGCGAGAGGTTGATGACCGAAGCTCCGTGATCGGCGGCCCAGCGGATGCCCTCCGCGACGTCGGCCATCGTGCCCCAACCGCGCGCCGAGAGGACCTTGACCGGCATCAGCTTCGCGCAGTGCGCGAGGCCGGCGACGCCCATGCCGTTGTTCGTGGTCTGCGCGATGGTGCCCGCGACGTGCGTACCGTGCCCCTGGTCGTCCGCGGCGATCTCGTTCTTCGCGACGAAGTTGTAGCCCGCGACGCAGGTGGTGCCCGCGAGGTCGGTGCCCTTCATGAAGCCGTCGCCGTCGTAGCAGGCGATGCCGGTGTCGACGACGGCGACCGTGACGCCGGTACCGCACGCGTAGTCCCACGCCTGCTCGGCGCCCGCGCGCTGCATGTGCCACTGCTCGGTGTACTTCGGGTCGTTGGGCGTGAAGAAAGCCCGCGCCACGGTCTCGGGCTCGACGCCTTCGACGCGCGGATCGTGCGAGAGCCGCTCGACGAGCGCGCGGATGCCGGAGGGCGCCATCCCCCGCACGTCGGCGATCTCGATCTTGCCGTCGTCCTTGATGGCGGGCGAGTTGTCGCGCAGGGCGAGGTGGTACTCGGTCGCGACCGCGGCGATCTGCTCCTCGGAGAGATCGTCCTTCATGTCGACGACGAGCTCGCCGGCGATGGCGTCCGGGACGTCTTCGACGTCGGCGTCTGCGGGTGTCCCGACGCTCCCGATGCTCTGGGCCTGCGCGGGCAGCGCCGACATCATCAGCGCGAGGGCCGAGACCGAAGAGACCAGCAGAAGGGCGCGCTTGCTCATGAGCTCCTTGTACGACGCAGAGAGGGCGGAAGTTCTTCCGGGATTTCGTCCGGCCGCGCGATCGCGCGGGACCCCAGGAAGCTAAGCACGTTCGACGCGCGTGAGGGGCTGACGATGCAATCTTCTCGCACCTCCTCCGACTGCCGAGCACGAATCGGCCGCGCTGCGATTACCTCAGCCCTTACGCCGCGTTCAGCGTGCGTCGGGAGCGCCCGCGTCCTTGACGGTCGCGCCTGCATCCTTGTCGGCTGCGGCGAGCGCGACGAAGCGCTGCTCGGGGCCGGGCGGCACGTACA
>JAYTZB010000826.1:0-3532 GCA_043742085.1 Polyangiaceae bacterium | reverse complement strand
ATCTCCGTGCATACTGCACGCGAGCACATCCGGAAGCGCGTTCGCCGTCGCTGGCTCTCGTTCGTCGCCGACGTGCCCGAGCCGCCGCCGCAGCAGGCGCGCGTCGCGACCGAGGAGGTCACCGAGGCGACGCGCTGCACCTTCGAGGTGCTCGGCGGAATGAGCGCCGACGACCGCGTTGTCTTCAGCCTGCGCTTCATCGAGGGCCTCGAGATGGGCGAGATCGCCATGGCATGTGACGTCTCGCTCTCGACCGCCAAGCGTCGATTGAAGGACGCCGAGAGACACTTCCTGAGTCGCGCACGGCGCTTCCCCGCGCTCGCGCCCTGGATCGAGGAGGGCGGCCGATGGGCGACCACGTGAACCTCGATCGCCTCGGCGGTCACGTCTCCGGATCGCTCGAGCAGGCACGCACGAGCCGCGACGTCGCCGCGCGCGTCCGCGCAAGGCTCGCGGCCGGCGAGGGACGCGCGCGCGTTCGTCACGGCGTCCGTCCTGGTCTTGGGCCGCTGCGGCTTCGCAAGGGCGCCGCGCTGGCCGCGCTCGCCGTCGCCGCCACGTTCTTCGTGTTCGCGTTCGCCGCCTGGCGCGAGAGCCATCGGGCGCTCACGTTCACCATCGGGAACGCCGGCACCAGCGGCACCAGCAACGGCACCGCGAGCAACGCGGGTGTCGCCGGCGCATTCCTCGCGGCGGCCGCCGACGCGGACCTTCCGCTCACGTTCTCCGATGGCACGCAGGTCAGCGTCGCGGCCGGTGCGCGCGCGCGCGTCGCCGAGGTCACCCCGCGCGGCGCACGGCTCCTCGTCGAGAGCGGCGTCGTGCACGCCAGCGTCGTGCACCGGAGCGACACCCGCTGGCTCGTCGACGCCGGGCCGTTCGAGGTGAAGGTCACCGGGACCCGCTTCGACGTGGCGTGGCTGCCCGGCGAGCAAGCCATCGTCGTCACGCTCCACGAGGGCTCCGTCGTCGTGACGGGATGCGGCCTCGCGGACGGACAGCGCGTGTCGGGCGGCCAGCAATTGCATGCATCATGCAAGACCGGGGCGGCGACGCTGAGCCCGCTCGCCGCCGCGCCCGCGCCGCCGGCAGGCCTTTCGCCCGAGCCCGCGAGCACCGCTGCGTCCTCGCTGCCCGATGCGCCGGCCCCGCGCGCGGCTGCTCCAACGGCGTCGCCTGCCGCACCGGTCGCGAGCACGCCGTCGCCCGCCGCGTCGCCGCTCGCATCCGCCAGCGCTGCCGAGCTCCTCGCTCGCGCGAATGCCGAGCGCTACGCCGGTCACTTCGAGACCGCGACCGACACCCTCGACGCCGTACGCCGGCGCTTCCGCGGCAGCGACGACGCCGCCACCGCCGCGTTCGAGCTCGGACGCATCGCGTTCGACGGTCACCACGACTTCGTCGCCGCCGGAAACTGGTTCGACACGTACCTGCGTGAGCGTCCGAGCGGTGCGCTCGCGCGGGAAGCCCTCGGTCGCGACATCGAGGCTCGGCATCGCGCCGGAGACTCGGCGCACGCGCAGGATCTCGCGACACGCTACATCGCGAGCTATCCCGACGGCCCCCACGCGTCGCTCGCGCGTCGCCTCGCGGCGCGGTCCGGAGCAACACCGTGAAGCCGCGCGCGCGTCTCACCGCGCGATTTTCTGGCCTCGCGTCGATCGCGTCGATCGCGTCGGCCGTCGCGGTGACGCTTGCATCTCCCGGCGTCGCGCACGCGGCCAACACGCGCGTGGTCGTCGCGGGCCCCGAGGGCGACGCGGTGGCGAGCCGGCTCCAGAAGGAGCTCACCGCGATGGGCTTCGAGCCGATCCGCGTCGACGAGGCGGCGGGCTGCGCGGAGGGCGCGGTCTCCGCGTGGGTCGACGAGATGAAGGCCTCGGCCGCAGCATGCTCCGACGGGAACGCCGCGAGCGTGTGGATCAGCACGCGCGCAGGCCTCCGCGTCGCCGAGGTGATCGCCCCGAGGCCCGGCGATGCCAGCGCCGACGTCGTCGCCGTGCGCGCCGCCGAGATCACGCGCGCGAGCCTCGAGCTCTCGGCAACGGAGCCGGAGCCGGAGCCGGAGCCGGCACCCAAGCCAGCTCCGACGTGGGGCCCCGCAGCGCCCGCGGACGTCGACGTGGTGCGGAAGCCGAGGAAGCGTGTCGCTGCCGTCCCGCATACGCCGGTCTTCGCGATGGGAACGGGGATCTCGGCGCTGATGGGCGCCGACGCCACGGCCGCGGCGCTCGACACCGAGCTCCAGCTCCGGGTCGCGCGCCGCGTCGCCCTCTCCGCACGCGCTGCGCTCACCTTCGACGGCGCTACCGTCACGTCGAGTCGCTCGCCGGTGCGCGTCGCCCCCTCGATCTTCGGCATCGGTCCGGTCGTCCCTCTCGCGGCGACCGACTCCTTCTTCATCCCCCGCATCGGCGCAGGCGCGGGCGTCGTGTGGCTCCGCTCGAAGGAGGCGGCGTTCGACACCGTGAGCTCCACGTTCGGTCCGTCCGACAGCATCGTCTCGCCGATGGCGTTCATCACCGGCGCGATGTCGATGCGCGTGGGCGGCGCTCTGCGGCTCACCCTCGAAGGGCTGCTCGGCACCTCCGCGCATCGCATGGTGGTGCGCTCGCAAGGTGAGGATGTCGCGTACTGGGGCCAGCCGTTCGGCACGGTCGCGCTGCGCGCGGAGGTGATGTTCCAATGACCGCCTCGATCCGGATCCGCGTCACGGTGCTCGCGCTCTCGGCCGCGCTCGCGGCCGCGTGCGGCGACCTCTACTCCGACCCGACGCCCGGCACGAGCAGCGGCATCGTCTCCGGGGGAGCTCCCACGGCGTTCTTCGCGGATGCGGCGGCGGCTCCCACGCCCAAGGACGTGGTCACGGCGTGCCCCCACAATCCCGCCGTCGAGGCCGCGGAGTGCGACGCGGTCGGCGCGACCTGCGAATACGGGTCGAGCCCGGACATGCACTGCAACACCACGCTGTCGTGCGGTCCCGACGGCAACTTCGGCATGTCGTGGATCGCGCGGCCCTCGGCGCTCTGTCCGAGCTACGCGTGCCCGCACGGTCCTTCCGCGCCCATCGAGGGCACGCCTTGCTCGCTGCCCGCGAACGACGCCGGCGCGACGACGAGCGACGCCGACGAGCTCGTCTGCGCGATGACCGACGGGATCTGCGCGTGCTCGACGGGGACCGATCCGGCGCATGGCCACCCGCGCGTGTGGGTCTGCTCGAAGCCGACCGCGACGTGTCCGTCGACGCGCCCGCTCGCCGGACAGAGCTGCGGCGAGGCCCGCACGTGCGACTACGGAAGCTGCTCGTTCAAGCGAGGCATGCGCATGGAATGCAAGGCGGGCATCTGGATTTCGGCGAGCGCATCATGCAACTGAGCGCATCGTCCCGTCGTCGCACCGCCGGCGTCGCCATCGGCGCGGTCGTCGCGTGCGTGGCCGCCGCGTGCAACGGGGGCAGCGCGAGCTTCGGGTCGGGCGGATTCGGGGAGGCCTTCGCCGACCCCTCCGTCTCGCGTCCGCCCAGCAGCCAGCC
>JAYTZB010000825.1:0-6190 GCA_043742085.1 Polyangiaceae bacterium | reverse complement strand
GCGTAGAGGGCATTGTTCGCGACCACGAGGCGGACGATGCTGCCGCTCATCGTCGTCACGAGCTCGGGCGCGCAGGTCGCGGGCATCGCGCACGCATCGCTGGCGGACACGCCCGCTTCCGCGCCGTCCGCTGCGCCTTCCGCGCTCGGACCGTCAGCGCCCCCGTCATCGACGACGGGCGCGGCAGGCGCTTCGTCGATGCTCAGCAAGACGCCGCACGCCGCCAGCAACGGACACATGGCCAGTGCGATCACGTGCGTCGAGATACCCCGCATCGTCGCCAGCTCCTCTTTCCCCGCGTCTTCCGACCTGCCCCCTCCATCATCCATGCATATACATGCTTGTCAACAAGGCCGGTCCGGCAGACAAAACGAAACCGCCGGGCACCTTGCGGTGTCCGGCGGTCCTCGTCGACACGGCGTCGGCGAGGCCGACGCGCGGGCGATGACGCGAATCACATGTGATTCGTGGGGCCCTTGTTCTGCGCGCGCACGATACCGGCCTCCGTGGGGCCGCCCTCGAGCTGCTTCATGATGTTGTCGATGTTGAAGCTCGCGCCGATGTAGACGCGCTGGTCCTGGTAGCGATCGAAGATCGGGTTGCCGTAGTTGCCCTGCCCGTCGAGCGCGGTGCGCTGGAGCGAGTAGCCGACCTCGGCCGTGAGCCACGCGTTCGCGTTGTAGTCGAGCCAGCCGCTGAAGTAGCTGCCCTGACGGAGGTGCGTCGGTCCGAAGCCGGCGGGAGACGCCACGGCGGTGCCGTCGACCGGATTCTTCGCTTCCTTGCCCTGGTACGTCCATTGGCTGTTGCCGCGGTAGAAGAGCGCCGGGCTCCACTTGCCCCACTCGCCGGCGACGAGCAGCGAGTAGCCGATCTGGTCGGACACGTTGAACGTGCCGCTCAGCTGGTCCTGACAGCTGTTGCCGCCGAGACACTGGAACGCGTACGGCGCGGTGCCGCGAATCTCCGGCGTCGTGTCACGGTAGATCGGGTGCGTGTAGACGCCGCTCGTGATGACGCTGACCTCGCCGCCGAGCACGTGCTCGAAGATCTTCGAGAGCTGCAGCGTGGCGCCGGGGCTGAAGATCACCGTACGGGCGCGCGACTCGGGCGACGTCGGCAACGACACGTTGAGCGCGACGTTCGGCTTGATGCCGCCCGGGATCTCGGGGATCTTGCGGTAGAAGAGCTGGAGCGTCGTGTCGCTGAAGCGCGGCTCGTTCTTCGTGACCGTGTCGTCCGCGTTCGTGAACTCGTAGCTGAAGATGACGAGCCCGCGGAGCTGGAAGGCCTCGCTCAGCGCGTACCGCGGCTGGAGCCAGATCGAGCCGTCGACGGTGGGGTTGCTGTACTGGTTCTGGCCCTTGAAGACCGTCGCCGTCGTCATGCTGGACGTCGCGAAGATCTGCGTGCCGGCCCAGGGGCGGGCCTTCGGCTTCGCGCCCGGCTCCACGGCGGCGCCGCTGGGGGCGTCGACCGCGGGATTACCGCTCGCGCTGCCGATGCTGATGGCCGGCGTGGGGCCGGGCTCGGGCGTGGCGGCGGGAGAGACCGCGGCGGGCTCGGGCTCGGCGGCCGCGGGAGCGGCGGGCGCGGGCTCGGCGGCCGGGGCGGGCGAAGGCGCAGGCGCTGCGCCACCGCCCTCGGTGGCGGCGGGCTCGGTCGGCTGAACGGTCTTGGCCGGCGGGGCCTTCGCCTTCTTGGACGGGGTCGCGCGCTTGGTCGCGCTCTTCGCGGGGGCAGCCTCGTCGGCGCCGCTGGCGCCGTTGGCGGGCGCGGCAAACGCCAGGGACGTGCAGGTCACCGACAGGCCGGCGCCGACCAGGATCAACGCCGACAGACTCGAGGAACGCTTCATTTCGGGGCTCCGCAACAGCGAGATAGAAACCACAGGGCCGGGAGAGAGAACGAGGAGGACGGTCGCGGCATATGCAAGGCTCGTGCTCGAGGCAACCGCTTCTAAGTCTTCGGAATCGCGAAGGTCTTTTTTGGTAACGTCGCTCTCACGTCAAGTTGTTGACGGGAAAGCGAGCGTGAAGAGCGGCCCTGGCGTGCGCGCCGAAGTGGGCAAGGTCGGTCCTCGGACGAGGCTCGGCCGAGCCTTCCCCCGGGGGCACGCGCATCTACCGCTGCCGGAGGCACCGCGCAAGCCCGAGCGCCGCTTTTAGGGCGCGAAATGGCTGTGGACCGGGGGTCAGCCCCCACCGCGGACCGACCCTCACACCAAGCGGGATGCCCTCAGTTGTCGAGGTCCTCCCACCACTCCTTCTTCTTCTCGAGCGGCTTCTCCGGTTTCTTCTCGGGCTTCTTCTCCGGCTTCTTCGCGACGACGTCCTCCGGGGGCTTCTCGAGATCCTTCTTCGGCTTGGTCTCGACCGGCCTCTCGGACTTCTTCGGCGCCTTCACCTCGTCCTTCTCGTCCTTCTCGTCCTTCTCGTCCTTCTTCTCGGACTTCTCGTCCTTCTCGTCCTTCTTCTCGGACTTCTCTTCCTTCTCGGACTTCTCGGCCTTGGCCTCCTCGCCCGTCGGCACGTACCCGTGCTCGTACGAGTTGCCGAAGTGGAACGGACGCGGCGCGCCGAAGAGCTCGTCGAAGGTCACGGTCAGGCCCGCCGCGAAGATGTGCGTGAAGCCCTTGTAGGCGCCCTCGTTCACGGCTCCCAGGAGGTCGCCGTTGTTGTCGACCGGCTTGCCGCCCTGCGCGCCGTTGATGGGACGGATGTTCCCCTGCGCCGTGCCGACGAGGCGCGGCACCGACGCCACCGCGGCGTAGCCGACGTCGAAGCCGAGCGCGCCGTGCTTGTAACCGAGGCCGAACGTGCCCGCGATCTTCGTCAGCGTGTCGAAGTCGAGCCGCGTGTACTGGAAGCTCGTCGCCGGCGAATCGAAGAAGCCACCCGCGCGCACCGTGAAGACGCCGTCCAGAGCGTCGAGGTTGTACGCGCCGCCGACGCGCACGCTGAACGTGTCGGTGTAGCCGTGCACGATGAGCGTATCGATGTTCTTGAAGGCTCCGAGCGCCGGGATCTGCAGACGCGGTCCGTCGCCCTGCGCCGCGCCCCATCCTTCGTACGTCGTGTCGAGCTCGAGATCGTAGACCTCGAAGTCGCCGTCCATCTTGATGTAGCGACCACCCGCGCGCACGACGAGCGGAAGCTTCGTCGTGAGGAACGCCTGACCCGGCGCGAGCGTCACAGCGAGCGTCTTGGGAGGCGACGGCGTGAGGACACCGGTAGCGACGATCGACACCGGCGTGCGCACCGACAGACCGAACGCGAGGCTCGCGCTCGGCCGGATGAGCGCGCCGAACGTCCCCGCGAACGTGGTGGCGGTCGCGGCGAGCGTGTTCCGCGAATCGCACGGCTGGTACTCGCCGGCGGTCATGCACTGCCCCAGGTCCGCGTACGAGACGCTCGTCTGATCGAACTTGGCGAGCACGAGGTGCGCGGAGAGGCCGAGATCGAGCCAGGGCGTGACGCGATACGCCAGCGATCCCGTCGGGTAGATGATCGAGGAGCGCGACTGGACGAAGTCGTAGCGAGACGCCGCCGGTGCATTGCGGATGGCGAGCGGAAAGGTGCGGTTGCCCACACTCGACGGCGTGAACACTCCGACCGCCACGGTCAGCCGGTCGAGGCTCGCGAAGTCCGTCGACGCAGCGAGGAATGGCGTGAAGAACGGACCGGCCGAGTTGGTGACCGCGGGAAACGGACGCTGGCCCCACGTCGTCAAGGGATCGTTCGGGTCGTCGGGGAAGGATCCCGAGCGCTGGAACTCGAACGCGTGGAGATAGAGATTGCCGCCTCCGTAGAGCCTCGTACCGCGCTGCCGCGCGAGGCCTGCCGGGTTGTAATAGATCGCCGTCCCATCGTCCGCCTTCGCCACGAAGGCCGCGCCGCGTCCGAGCGACTGCGCGCCGGTGTCCGGGATCTCGAAGCCGCCCGCCTCCGCCGCGCTCGCGGCGCACACGATCGCCGACGCGGCGAGCGACGCGCACGCAAGTCGAGCGCACATGCGGCCAGAGAAGCTCCTCACGCGCGGCGCGTGCACGGATCGACTCTACCTTGCTTCGGTGACGTTGAGGGGTTGCCTCGGCGTTCTCAGAGGCAGCCGGGCGCACCCGTCGGTTGCCCGTTCAGCGGGTTGGTGCACGGCGCGCACTTGAAGCCCTTCGTGCAGCTGCCACGCGAGATGCCGAGCGACTGGATGAAGCTGAAGCTGAGGCAGTCGCTGAGACAGACGCCGGCGTAGCTCCCGGTGAAGAACGTGCTGCCGCTGCAGGCGGGCCCCTTGAAGTCGGGCTGGAGCATCTCGTTGGGCACGCAGAGCTCGGCGCCCTTCTGGCAGGTGCCGTTGTCGTCGTCGAGGTTGCCTTGCTCCGCGGTGGGAACGATCGACGTGGGGACGCACTTCGCGCGCGACGTGCCCTGGCTGTTGCAGCACGCGGTGAAGGCCTTGGCCGGCTGCTTGGGCGCGTCGCAGCTCACGGTGCTGCAGGCGCCGGTCGGCTTGCCGTCGATCGGGTTGAAGCAGGGCGTGCAGAGCTCGCTCGCATCGCAGGTGTCGCGGGAGAGCTGCGCCTTCTGCGCGTCGACCTGGGGGATGTTCTTGTCGAGGCAACGACCCTCGGCGCCCGCGAGCGCCTTGCAGGTCGGCGGGAGGTACTGACCGCCGGCGGCGATGGACTTCTCGGGGGCGCAGAGGCCCGTCGCGCAGGCCTTCAGCATCGCGGCGGCGCTCGCCGGGACGAGCGAGCCGGGGACGCAGCGCATGCCGTCGCCGCACTCGGCGGTGGACGGGAACTTCGTCACGTCGACGATGGGGGGCCCGGTGTACGGACACGAGAGGGTCGGCGCGGCGCTGCCGGCGGGCATCGCATCGCCGCCGGAGCTCGACGCCGCACACTGCGCGGGCGCGGGCTTGCCGATGTCGCAGACGCCGGTGGGCTCGTTGTTCTTGAGCGGGTTGAGGCACGGTGCGCAGCGCTCGTCCGGTGCGCAAGAGTCTCCCTCGCCGCGACCGAGGAGGTCGGCGTTCTGCGCGACCTGCGGGACGCACACGCTCATGCATCGTCCTTCGCCGAACGGCGACTTGCACGTCGCAGGCGCTGCGCCTCCGCTCTTCACGAGCGGGTCGGGCACGCACACGCCGGGGCCGCCGTCGCTGCACGTGTCGAGCTGACCGGCGACCGCTGCGGGGACCTTGTCCTTGGGAATGCAGCGCGCCGCGCCGCCCTTCGCTGCGCACGCGCACTTCGGATACTTCGCGGGGTCCTCGGGCGCGATCGCGACGGCGGGACCGCTCGTGCACGCGGCGGCGGTCCCGCTCTTGGTGGTGTCGGCGGCCGCCCTGGGCGTGCCGTCGAGCGCGGTGCCCTCGATGTCGGCGGTCGAGCATGCCCCGAGAAGCACGGCGGCGATGCCTGCGAGCGCGATGATCTTTCGCTGAGCCATGTGCAACGCCCCCGCGCTCCTGACTTCAAGACTCGGACCATGCGCGCACCTCGGCTGGCGACGAGAGCGCGGCGAGAGCAAGCGACGTGGCGCGCCGCGCAGCCGCGCGATTCGCCGACGCATTCGACGAGGTCGCCGATGTAGGTACCCCTCGCTAGAACGCCTGAGATCCAGGCGTTTCGACGCTGGAGTGATCCATGCTGGATAGGGCAGTCACCACCTGGAAACGTCTTTGTTTCCTTGCACGGCCAAAAAGAGTTGCTATTACTTTATCTATGACGAAGGGCACTCCGTCCGCGCTCTCGACCGATGCCGCGCTCGGCGCCGTCCTCGGTGCGCTCGTCGGCGATGCGGCCGGTGCGGTCCTCGAGTTCTTCGGACGCCCGATCACCGCCGGCGACGTCGCGCACGCGCTCACCATGCCGGGCGGCGGCACGTGGGAACTGGCGCCGGGGCAGATCACCGACGACGGTGAGCTCACGATGAGCCTGCTCCATGCGCTGGTGGAGGCGCCAGAGAGCCCGAGCAGCGCCGCCTCCGCGCGCTACGCGTCGTGGGTGGCATCCGACCCTTTCGACATCGGCGAGACCACGGCGCGCTCGCTCGGGTGCCTGCGCAACGCTGGCTTCGCGGCGCGCGCGCGCGAGGCAGGCATCGACGTGGCGATGACCGAGGCGGCACGCGAGCGATGCGTGGCGTCGAAGGCGAATGGCAGCCTGATGCGCGCGACGCCGCTG
>JAYTZB010000824.1:0-3442 GCA_043742085.1 Polyangiaceae bacterium | reverse complement strand
GTCGCGACATAACCGCGACGAACGAGGGCCTCTTCGATCACGGTGGCCATCTCGGGCTCGTCGTCGACGATCAGGATGCGATGGCGAACCTCGGCAACGGGCGGTGCCTTCGCCTTGGTGTTGGCAGCAGCGGCAGTCATGGCCAAAGTCTACTTCTCCTGTCTTGCGATCGCGATGCGTCAGACCGGCAGGTAGAGCGTGAAGGTGCTTCCTTTTCCGAGCTCGCTCGTCGCAGTCATCCAACCCTCGTGGTCCTCGATGATTCCGTGCGTCACGCTGAGGCCGAGCCCGGTGCCCTCGCCGACGCCCTTCGTCGTGAAGAAAGGCTCGAAGATCCGGCCCAGATGGTCCTCGGATATCCCTTCCCCCTCGTCCCGGATCTCGATCACGGCGCACTCGCGCTCCTCGGCAGGGCTCGACGGCGGCGCGGCGAAGGTGTTGCGAGTTGCAACAGTCACCTTGCCGCCCCTGGGCATGGCGTGGACGGCGTTGATGACGAGGTTCGTGACCGCCTGCTCGATCTGCGCAGCGTCGACGTTGGCACGGACGGGTTTGCTCTTCGCGTCGACCACGACGTCGACGTTGGACTTCTTCGCGAGCGTGGAGAGGAGGCTCGCCGCGCGCTCGGCGAGCTCGCGGAGCTCCGCGTTCGATCGATTCGGCGGACGGCGCCGCGCGAAGTCGAGTAGCTGCCGGACGATCTTCGTCACGCGATCGGCCTGCGCTGCGATGATCTTGCAGCTCTCGGGCGCGTCTTTCTCGGGCACCTCGCCCGTTGCGATCATCTTGGCGCGCATGGCGATCACGGCCAGCGGCGTCCCCAGCTCGTGAGCGATACCCGACGCGAGCGTGCCGACGGTGCGGAGGCGATCGGCGTGTCGTAGCTGCTCGAGCGCGGAGAGCCGCTTCTGTCCTTCGTCGTCGACGCGCGTTTGCGCGTCGCGAAGCTGATCGCACATTGCATTGAGATCGTGGACGAGCGACGACACCTCGTCCGAGCTCTGGACCGGGAGGCGGCGCGACAGGTCGCCTGCTCCGATGCGTCGCGCCTGCTCTGCGACCTCGGCCAGCGGACGCGAGACGATCCACGACGTGAGCACGACGGCGAGGAACGTCGCGAAGGCGGCGACGACCGTGGATGCGACGAGCTGCTCGCGGACCTCCGTCCAGAAGACGCTCGAGCGTGCGACGAGCGGACGCGAGAGCTCGAGCGCGGCGGGTCGCTGGCCAGCCCGTAACAACGGGAGATAGGCATAGACGACGCGCGCTCCGCTCGGGCGGACGGCGACCCAGGTGCGCACGTCGCCCTTGCGGACCGCGTTGGTGATGTCGACTCCGGCCCGCGGCGCGAGCGCGCTCGTCGGCTCGACGTCGAGCCACGTCCACCTCGCCTCGATGCGTTCGTCGCGATCCGTGTAGCGAACGAGCTCTACCGCTCGGCTCTCTCCTTCGTGCTCCCAGACGGCGAGGACGGCGAGGCTCAAGGTGTGGCCGAGTGACGCGAGGTCTTCGGCCACGGTTTCCTCCATGCTCTGCGCTTCCCGCGAGGCGGCGACGGAGGAGTAGACGAGGACGCTCAGAATGCCGCAGGCGAGAAAGGCGAGAGCAAATTTCGTCGCAACTTTCATGGGGATACCCTACCTCAGCGCCTCGCCGCAGCGGAGCGATGGTCGCGGCTGAGGCTTTGCAAAGTGCGGCATTGTGTCAACCCGCCCCACGGGGGTGCGGCAACGGGGCGTTCGGCCACACGTGCAGGAGGGCACGCGCTACGAAATTCTGGAGCTTTTTGCCGCGAGCCCGGCTGGCACGTCTGCTGCTGAAGGGGCCGCGTGCCTCGCAGGGTGCTGGATGAACCGGCTGCCAGAGGAGACAGGAGCGGTAGATACGGTGAACATCGCCAGCGCAATTCCTTCGGCTCGTTTCAGTGCACTGCTTGTCGAGGGCGACAAGGGTCTGGGGCTCGAGAACACGCTGCGTGAGCAGGGCTGCCAAGTGCGCCGTGTCTCCACGCGCGCTGCAGCGCAGGAAGCATTCGAGAACACAGACGTGGTCGTGATCTCCGCCGCCGGCTTTGCCGACGACGAGGTTCTCGAGCTCGTGGGCCGCGCCGCTCTCGGTGCGAGTGTGCTCGTCGCGACCGACAACACCGACCTTGCCGTGAAGGCCGCCCGTCTCGGCGCCAGCACCGCGCTCGGCGGCTCGATCGATCTCGCCTCGGCGCAGATCGGCCAGCTCCTCGCCGTCGTCGACCTGAAGCGCCGCGTGGCGCGTCATGCCGGCCCGTCCGCCTCGTCGCCGAACAGCGGCGTCGTCCAGCGTCGTTCCACGCCGCTTCCGAAGGAAGCGACGCCCGAGGCGCTCGACGCGCTCATCGAGGCGGCCGAAGGCCTCGTCCCGATGCACCGCTTCCAGCGCGTGTACGTGGACTACGCGCTCCGTCGCTTCGGCGGCAACAAGGTTCACACGGCTGCGGCGCTCGGCATCGACCGTCGCACCATCCAGCGCTGGGCCCGCGCCCGCGCGGAGCAGCCGTCGACGTCGTCTCGCGACGAGCTCCGCTCTTCGTAAGACGCGGTCACGCGTCGTCGCATCGACGGAGTCGCTGCAACGACAACAAATTCGAAAGGCACGATGTCCCCCCGGCGTCGTGCCTTTCGGCCATTTTGCGTCAGGGCGCGGGCGCTGAGGGGGACGCCGACAGCGGCCCGATCTCGCCTTCGCGCCAGCAGTCGCGCACCGGTGTCGTGCAGACGTAGACGGCGGTACGCCCGCAGCCCGTGACCTGCCAGCGCGCCGCCTTCTCGCCAGGAATCTCGGCGATCTGCTCGACCTTCGTTCCTTCGGTCGTGCAGCCGAGGTCCTTCGCGACGCGCGAGCGCGGCGTGGTGACGGGCGTCGCCGCGCAGCCGGCGGAGACCGCGATGGCGATGGCGGCGATCGGGATGGCCATCGCGCCCGTGACCGAGAGGCGCGTCAGCAAGAGCATGGGGCCACGCGTCCCTCGCTGTCGCCGAGCGTTCGTTTGGCGTCGGAGCAGCGCGTGTCGTCGTTGCCGGTCATGCGGCAGAGCGCGGTGACGGCGCGACGCATCGATGCGAGCGCGCGACACGGGCTCCCGCAGCGATTCTCCGTGACCGGTCGAGCACTGTCGGCAGCCGGAGGAGCCGGCGCGGTCGACGGCGACCGAGGAGCCGCCGAGGGCGACGGCGTGCCGCCGGGCACGGACGTCGACTGGGTCGAGCTGGCCCCGGCGCCGCCGCCGATCTGCGCCTGGGCGGCGGCGATCTGCGCTTGCGCCTCGTCGATGCTGCCGGGCTCGCCGGTGCCGACGGCCTCCGGGCTCTTCGCCGCGGGAGCGCCCGCCTCTGCGGCTGCGCCTCCGCACCCGACGACGAGCGCGACCATCGCCAGCGCGATCGAGGAGACCACCGCCGACGAGACG
>JAYTZB010000823.1:0-4521 GCA_043742085.1 Polyangiaceae bacterium | reverse complement strand
AGAGCGCAACGATCCGGCGGCGGTCGTGAAGGCCGCGCAGCGGGCGCAGGGAGGCCTCGTGCGCATCCGTGGCACCATCGACCGGCTGCGCCGCTTCGCGATGGCCGAGGAATCGGTCCTCGAGCCCGCCGACGTCACCGCGATGCTGGATTTCGCGCTCGAGAGCGCGATCGGTCGCGCCAGGAGCGGCGTCATCATCGACCGCGTCTACGACGAGGGCCTCGGGCAGGTGGAGTGCCACGTGGGCGCCCTCGCCGAGGCGCTCTTCCAGGTGGCGAAGAATGCCATCGAGTCCATGCCCAAGGGCGGCACCGTGCGCGCGTCGGCGAGGCGCGACGGCGAGCGCGTTGTCCTCTCCGTCTCCGACGAGGGCAACGGCATTCCGCCCGCCCGGCTCGCGAAGGTGTTCGATCCGTACTACGCGCGCGAGACCGTCGATACGTTCACGGGCGGCCGCCTCTTGCCGCCGATGCCCGGCCGCAGCGGCCTCGGTTTGTCGGCGGTCTACGGCCTCGTCACGTCGATGGGCGGCA
Organism: Polyangiaceae bacterium; assembly: GCA_043742085.1. GTDB lineage: Bacteria > Myxococcota_A > Polyangia > Polyangiales > Polyangiaceae > Labilithrix. Next base: position 3,988 of record JAYTZB010000823.1, on the reverse strand, counting down.
AGGTCGAGATCAAGAGCGAGGTGGGGAAGGGGACCGAGGTCTCGATCATCCTCCCGACCCGGCGCCGCTGACCGCGCTGTCTCCCTCAGCCTCGTTCACCGTCGCGCGTCGATCACTTCACGCACCTTCGCGCCGAGCGCCTCGGGGCTGACCGGCTTCGCGATGAAGGCCGTCCCCTCGTCGATGACGTTGCCGTCGCCGAACGACGCGTCGGGATAGCCGCTCATGTAGAGGACCTTCATCTCGGGACGCAGCGGCGCGAGACGCTCCGCGAGCTGTCGACCGCTCATGCGCGGCATCACCACATCGGTGAGGAGCAGATGGATCGGTCCTTGATGCTGCTCGCACGAGAGGAGCGCCTCTCCCGCGTTCTGTGCGTCGAGCACGCCGTATCCGAGTCGACGGAGGATCGCGCGCGTCGCCTCGCGGACCTGATGGTCGTCCTCGACGAGGAGGATGGTCTCGTTCCCAGCCGCCTTCCCACCAGCCGTCGACGCCGACGCCTCCGAGGCCCCGGCTGGCAACACGTCGGCCACGCGCGGGAAGTAGATGGAGAACGTCGACCCCTTTCCGGGCGCGCTCTCGACACGGATCGTACCGCCGCTCTGCTCCACGATGCCGAACACGGTAGCGAGGCCGAGGCCGGTGCCCCTGCCCACCTCCTTGGTCGTGAAGAACGGCTCGAAGATACGCGCTTGCGTCGGTCCATCCATGCCGGCGCCGGTGTCCTTGGCCGTGAGCAGCACGTACGGGCCTGCCGGAATGCCGAGCTCGTCGGTGGCACGAATGTCCACGTTCGACGTCTCGAGCACGAGCTTGCCGCCGTCGGGCATCATGGCGTCGCGCGCGTTCACGGCGAGGTTCACGATGATTTGCTCCACCTGGCTCGCGTCCGCGCGAATCGTGCCGGTCGACGGCGCTGTGTTCAGCACCAGCTCGACCCCTTCGCCGATCAGACGCTGGAGCATCTTGGCCATCGGCAAGAAGGTCTGCGCGAGGTCGATGAGCTTGGGCTGGATCACCTGCTTGCGACTGAAGGCGAGCAGCTGGCGCGTGAGGTCGGCGGCGCTCTCGGCGGCCCTCCGTATCTCCGAGAGATCGGCGTACCGGGGATCGTCAGGCGCAAGGGTGTGCATGAGGAGGTCGCTGTAGCTGAGTACGACCATGAGCAGGTTGTTGAAGTCATGTGCGACTCCGCCTGCGAGCTGTCCGACCGCCTCGAGCTTCTGGGCCTGGCGAAGCCGCTCCTCGGCGCGAACGAGCTCGGTGATGTCGTCGGCAACCCCGACGACGCGATACGTCTCTCCGTCCGCTCGGCGCACGGGAAACGTGCGAGCGCGAACCCAGCGCTCGGAACTATCGGCACGCACGATGCGATACGTGCTGTCGGTGGGCTCGAGTCGAGTTCGAGGATCGAGCGCTTCGACGCGCGCGCGATCGTCCGGATGAATCGCCGCGCGCCACGCCATGGGATTGGCCATGATCGTGTCTGGTGGCAGCCCCCAGACGAGCTCGTAGCCGGGGCTTATGTAGAGCAGCTCATTGGACTCGACGTCGCGCATCCAGAAGACCTCCCGGATGTTCTCCGCGAGCTGGCGAAAGCGCTCCTCGCTGACACGAAGCGCCTCGACGGCGGCACGCTCCTTCGTGACGTCGTGGGCCACGCCGATGATGCGGTGGACGCGACCGCCAGCGTCGAGGACCGGGACGAGGGTCGTGTTGAAGGACCGGCGACCCGCAGGAACGTCGAGCACCTCTTCATAGCTGATGGGGGCCGCGCGCTGCACGCAGCGGGCGTAGTTGGCGATGAGCGCAGACGACACCTCCGGAGGGAAGAGCTCGTCGACGTACTTCCCGTAGACTTCGTCGTTCGAGAGGCCGATCAGCCGCACCTCGGCGGGATTGAAGCCCATGATGCGGAAGCGCCCGTCCTCCATCACGTCGAGCAGGAAAACGCCGTCGCTGGTGTGCTCGTACAGCTCTCGGTAGCGCTGTTGCTGCTGTTCCCGCATTCCTCGAGAACGCTACGCGTTGCGGAGCACGAAGTCGAAGTGACCGAGCACCATGAGCTCACGGCTCTTCTCGAGGTTCATCACCAGCGAGCGATGGATGAAGGGGTCGACGTCATTGTAAGGGTCGCCCGGAAAATAGAGCTGCGTGGTGAGCGGCTGGAAGCCGCCGGCCCGGACCTTCACGTGGACGTGGGCCGGTCGGTATTGTGGCCCATTCAAGTAGCGACCCGGCACGATGGTGCTGACGCGGTAGCGGCCCTCCGCATCCGTGCGGATACGACCGCGGAGGAGGAATCGCTCGCGGCCGAGATGCATGGTGCCGTCGTTGTCGTAGTGGCCGTCGTGCGTCGCGTGCCACACGTCGAGCTCGACGCCGGCGAGGCCCCGCCCGCAATCGAGGCCGGAGACGCGGCCCTCGATGGTGAGCGGCGTGCCGGCCATTCCGGGGTCGACGAGGCTCGACCGCTCGGGCGCGCCGGCGCGGTAGTATGGCCCCTCGATGTTGGCGTGCGTCTCGATGCACGAGGGCGTCGCGCCGTCGGTCGGCGTCGGCGTCGGCGTCGGCGTCGCGGCCATCGCCGGGCGGTTCGGCGGCAGCACGTGGGGCGCGGGCGCGCTCGCATCGGCGGCGCTTCGTCGGTCGCGGCATGCCACGAGCAGTCCTGCCGAGAGCCAGAGGGCGTGACGCCGCGAATACGTGATGGTCATGACGGTCAGACGTCCCAGGCGCCGCGAAGCGTTGACCCCAGCGTACGTCTTTTCGTCATGCCGGCATAAGGCGGACCCTCATGCTGCGAGCAGCACCGCGAGCAGCAGGCCCGCGTAGGCGAGGCCTGCCATGGCGGACAGCACGAGCAAGGCGACCGGCCACGTCGCGCGCCACAGGAGCTGGCGCTCGCTCCCTTGCGAGACGAGCATGCGAGCTTCGGGGGTACCGCCGATGACGAAGGTCTTCTTCTCGACGGTCGCGCCGTCGCGATAGCCCTCGGGAAGCGCCTCGACCGTCGCGTCCGTGACCCGCGCGATGCCGCTCACCACCACCCGAGCGCCCGGCTGGAGGACACGCTCCTTGAACTGGATCGACGTGGCCGTAGCCGGCACATCGGTGGCCCACGCACGCGTGGGCTCGGCGAGGTAGGGAACGCCACCGACGATGAACGCGCCGTCGTCGCCGACCACCTCGAGATGCGCGAAATCGAGCTTCACCTTCGTTCCATCGCTCGTCGTGATGGCCGTCGCCACCGAGCGCTGCGTGTGCGACTGATGCACCACGACGCTGTTGCGGCCTCCACCCCGCGTGGCCTTCACCTCGACATCGGCGAAGACCGCGTCTCGCCCCGACGCCGCGAGCATGTGCGGTTCGAGCGGCGCGAGCGCCTCGAGGATCCCCTCCACCTCGACCGCACCCTCGCGGATGTCACGAAGCGGCGTGGTCTCGAGACGCACGATGCGCTTGATGGCATCCAGGCCCTGCGTCGCGCGCCACACCTGGAACGCCGCGAGCATGGTCGTCACGACGATCATGAGGAAGAGGAGCAGGCTCACAACGGCGCTCCGGCGAGGCGCTTCGATTTGACCAGCCGGCTCGATGCCAGGGCGCCGAGCAAGCCAAGGCCGACGACCGCCCCGAGAGCGCCGAAGGCGAAGAAGTGTGTCTGCTGGTCACGTGTCTCACGCCGCATCGTCGCGAGCCCGGATGCCGTGACGACGTCGAGGCCATCGCCGCAAGGCACGATCACCGTGTCGATCCCGCGCTTCTGCGCCGACTTACAGCCGCGAACCGTGAGCTCGTTGCCGAGCTCGACCCAGCGCTCCTGGTAGTCGAACGAATCGCTCGGGAACAAGCCAGCGCAGAGCGTGCGGACCGGCTCGGGCACGGTGCGGCTGGAGACGTTCGAAGAGGTCGTCGTCATATCGCTGCGCAAGAGGTCCACCGCGACGCGGCGCGGATTGTCGAAGGCCATGCCCTCCGCGAA
>JAYTZB010000822.1:0-5571 GCA_043742085.1 Polyangiaceae bacterium | reverse complement strand
TTCGGCGACCCGGGCGTCGGGCACCCCGCGAGCCCTACCAGAGCCGTGAGCGCAGCAGCCGCGACGAGGACCAGGCGCATCGCTGCGCTATCGCCCGACCGCCCGAGCGCGGCAAGGGCCTTGGAGGTTGGTGCCGCATCCGGGGGGCGGGCCCAGAGGCTTCGGTGGCGCATCGGCCCTGACCACGTACGCTGTGGGGGTCATGCGAACGACCTTCTTGACCGCCCTCGCTTCCGCTTCGCTCGCGCTCCCTGCGATCATCGTCGCCTGCGGGAGCACCGACGGTGCGCCTGCCAGCCCCGCCGAGGAGGCCGGGGTCGAGGTGACGGCGGCTCCGGACGGAAGCGCAGCCGACGGCGGCGCCGGGATCGATGCGGCCGCGCTGCCGACCGCGCAGGGCAACCCATGCCGAGGCGTGCCGCTTCCTGCCGACCAGCACTTCACCCCCAAGGGCATGTGCGCCAACGTCGTGTCGTCATCGCTCGGCGTCATCCGCCAGATCACGTTCGCGCCGAACGGTGATCTCTTCGCCGTGACGGCCAGCGGCTCGATCAAGCGCCTCCACGACGACGACGGCGACGGGTTCTTCCAGGCGAACGAGGTGGCGACGTACGGCGAGACGGGCGGCAACGGCAACAACGTGCACGTCGATGCCGCCGGCGGCTTCGTCTACGCGGGCAGCCCGGCCGGCGTGAAGCGCTGGCCCTACGATCCCTCGGGAAAGACCGGCGGCGCGGGCGAGGACGTCGTCACGGGTCAGCCTGCCGACGGACACGCGAAGCACACCGTCCACGTCTACGACGGCTACCTCTACGTCCACTCGGGCTCCGCCGGTAACGACAGCGCGCCGAAGAACCCCGCGTACGACGACCAGCGCTCGCTCATCCGGCGCTACCCGCTCGCGACGTTCCACTCCGGAACGCCCTTCGCGTGGCTCAGCGGCGAGGTGGTGACGAGCGGCCTCCGCAACGCCAACGGCTTCACGCGGAACGCGGCCGGTCGGATGTACGCGGTCGTCAACGGCCTCGACGAGGTCAGCTACGGCGGCGCCAACATCCACAACGACAACCCGGGCGAGCAGGTGGTCGAGCTCGGCATGGGCAAGAGCTACGGCTTTCCGTTCTGCTTCACCGCACAGCGCGTGATGGTCGGAGGCAACGTCGTTCCGCCGGGCACGCAGCTCCCGTACGCGCAGTACGCGAACATGCACGACGTGGCGTGGTGCGCGGCGAACTCGCTGCAGCCCTCGACGTTCATCCAGGCGCACTCGGCGCCCCTCGATCTCGTCTTCTTCGACGACCAACCGAAGGGCGCGCTCCCCGAGCGCTACCGCGGCGGAGCGTTCGTCGCGCTCCATGGCTCGTGGGATCGCAGCCCCGCCACCGGCTACAAGGTCATCTGGATCCCCTTCGACGCGAACGGCAAGGCGCCGATGCCGACGTCGACCGCGACCGACACCACGTTCCCGTACGAGGTGATCCTCGGCGGCGGCGACGCGACCGGCCCGAAGGACGGCGCGTGGAGCTACACGACGCCGCAGTACTCGGACCAGCCGCGCTTCGCCGGCGTCGCGATCTCGCCGGTCGACGGCGCGCTCTACGCCTCGAGCGACTCGGGCGGCTATCTCTACCGCATCGGCAGCGCTCCCTAGCGCAGCGCAAGAAGCGAGCCACGTCCACGAGTCCCGCCTTGACGTGGCGGGGCGCGCGACTAGAGTGCGCGGTCCCTCGGCCGGTGCGCGCTCATTCCGGGCTCGCTTCACGATCGGGGTAATCCACACGCTTCCCTGCGCAAACCGCAGGTCCGGTGCGGCGCTCACGATCTCCCTGGTTTCAGGGCCTTCGAGAGCAACGCTGGCCTCGGAGGGAAGCGGAGGTCCAACCGAAAAGGAGCGCGCCCCATGTCTCAATCCAGCACTCAGTCAGAAGTTCCCCAGCTCAAGACCGATTTCCCGCTTCCCCTCCGCTCGCTGCTCGACGCGGGCGTTCACTTCGGTCACCAGACCAAGCGCTGGAACCCGAAGATGAGGCCGTTCATCTACGGCGCGCGAAACGGCATCCACATCATCGATCTCGACCAGACGGCGCGCCTCTTCGCTCGCGCGTTCAACTTCGTCACCGAGACGGTCGCCCGCGGCGGCAACATCCTCATGGTCGGCACGAAGCGCCAGGCCCAGGAGATCTGCCAGGAGGAGGCGACCCGCTCCGGCTCCTACTACGTCATCAACCGCTGGCTCGGCGGCACGCTCACGAACTTCCGCACCATCAAGCAGGGCCTCGACCGCATGCGCCAGCTCGAGCGCATGAAGGAAGACGGCACGTACCTCCAGCTTCCCAAGAAGGAAGTCTCGCGCCTCGAGAAGGAGCGCGAGCGCTTCGAGAAGTACGTCGGCGGTCTGAAGAACATGGGCTCGCTCCCGCAGGCCGTCTTCATCATCGACCCGGCCATGGAGCAGATCGCGGTCAGCGAGGCGAAGAAGCTCTCCATCCCGATCATCGCCATCACCGACACCAACTGCGACCCCGATCAGGTCGACTACGTCATCCCCGGCAACGACGACGCGATCCGCTCCATCCGGCTCATCACGCAGCGCATCGCCGACGCCGTCGTCGAAGGCACGCAGCGTCGCAAGGATCATGGCAACCGTGACGACGACCGCTCCGGCGGCGGTGGCGGCGGTGGCGGTGGCGGTGGCGGCGGTGGCGGTGGCGGCATGGGCCGCGGTCGTCCCCCGGCCGACGTGCAGTATGCACGTAACCGCGGACCGGCCGCTCCGGCAGAGGCGCCGGCTCCGGCCGCCGATGCTCCTGCGGCTCCGGCCGCGGCTCCCGCGCCGACCGGCACGCCCGAAACCAAGCCTTCCTGAAAGTAGAGAATTGACCATGGCTGCGATTACTCCCGCAATGATCAAGGAGCTCCGCGAGCGCACGTCAGCCGGCATGTCCGACTGCAAGAACGCGCTCACGGAGGCCGAGGGCGATCTCGACAAGGCCGTCGAGGTCATCTTGAAGAAGGGCCTCGTGAAGGCCGCGTCGCGTGCCGGCAAGGTCGCGACGGAAGGCGAAGTTGCCACCTGGGTCAGCCCGGACGGCAAGAAGGGCGTCATCGTCGAGGTCAACAGCCAGACCGACTTCGTGTCGCGCGGCGATGACTTCAAGACGTTCGTGAAGAACGTCCTCGAGGTCGCCTCGAAGCTGGCGTGCAAGGACGGCGGCGGCGACCTCGCCGGACAGAAGTACCCCGGCGGTGACAAGACCATCGACGTCGTCCGTCAGGACCTCGTCGGTCGCATCGGCGAGAACATCGTTCTCCGCCGGTGGGACGCGCTCGAGGCGAAGAGCCCGAACGGCGTCATCCAGGCCTACGTGCACATGGGCGGCAAGCTCGCCGTTCTTCTCGAGGCCGAGGCGCACAGCGCCGAGGTGAAGGCGAACCCCGACTTCAAGGCGTTCGTCGAGAACTGCGCCATGCAGATCGCGGCGATGAGCCCGATCGTCGTCCACAAGGACGAGGTCCTTCCGGCGACCATCGACAAGCAGAAGGAAATCTACAACGGTCAGCTCCAGGAGGAGCTCGACGCCGCCAACGCTCGCATTGCGGAGCTCAAGGGCGAAGGCCACGGGCTGAACGAGGCCGACCTCAAGGCCGAGATGAAGCACGCCGAATCGAAGAAGGGTCCGCCCGCGGCCATGTGGCCGAAGGTCGTCGACGGCAAGATCTCGAAGTGGTTCAACGAGGTCACGCTGCTCGGCCAGGACAACGTCTGGGAGCAGGGCGCCGGCACGATCGACAAGATCCGTGGCGAGCTCGGCAAGAAGCTGGGCGGCGAGGTGAAGATCGTCTCGTTCGTGCGCTTCGGCCTGGGCGAGGGCATCGAGAAGAAGGTCGAGAACCTCGCCGACGAGGTCGCGAAGACCATCGGCGCGTAACGCGCTCACCCCCAGTAACGACGGCAAGAGCCGGCGCGTCGCAAGACCCGCCGGCTCTCGCCATTTCGAACGCCAACGATCCCCAGAGACCGCGGAGACACGAAGGAACGGAGGCGAGAGGGAGGGGAGAGTTGGCTGCCGATCTCGGTAGCTCGATTGAGCGCGTCCACGACGGCTTTGGGTGCAGCGCGTGTCTCGAGCAAACAATCTCCGTGGTCGACTCCGTTTCTCCGTTTCTCCGCGGTCTCTGGTTCTCGTCTCTTCTCCGCGCGTCAGATCGTTCGTCACGATCGTGCGTAGGTGGGCGACGGAGGTTCATCATGAGAACGAGCTTGCTTGGGGCCGTGGCGCTCGCGGCGCTGGGGACGGTCGGGTGCGGGACGGCCCAGACCACCTTCGTCAAGAGCGACACCACGCTCGGGCGCGTCGTCGTCTACCGCAACGGAGTCGCTTATTTCGAGCGCTACGCTGACGTGCAGGGCGACAACCTCCGGCTCAACGTGCCCCAGGACAAGGTCGACGACTTTCTCAAGTCGCTCACCGTCGTCGACGCACAGACCGGCGAGCCCGCGCCCATCTCGTATCCCTCGGGACCGAACGCGGGGAGCGGCGGCACCATCGACATGAAGGTCGGCGTGGGCAAGGCCGGCGCTGCGCCGCGACGCCTGCGCCTGTCGTACGTCACCGAGGCTCCGTCGTGGAAGCCCAGCTACCGCGTCACGGTCGGCAAGACCGGCAAGGTCGATCTCCAGGGCTGGGCCATCGTCGACAACACCTCCGGGGAGGACTGGCGCGACGTGAAGCTCGGCGTCGGCGCGAGCTCCGCGATGTCCTTTCGTTTCGACTTGAAAGGGCTACGGTTGGTCGAGCGTGAGACGCTGCGCGAGAACGACCTCTTCGCGCAGGCGCCTCCCATGGGCGGCGCCTCGTACGGGCAGCAAGCGGGCCCCGGCGTGAACAAGCGCGTCGTTGCCGACGTCACCGACGACATCCTCACCAACGCCGAGCACGACGAGATGCGCCGCAACGAGCGTGATCACGGCGCCGTCGCCGCGAATGCGCCGCCGGCCGTGACCGGCGGAAGTGCAGGCGGCGGGCGCGCGATGGGCAAGCCCGGACCGTCACGGCCCATGACCAAGAGCGGCGCTGGCGACTGGTCGGGCGCGTTCAATGCCGCGGTCCCCGCCGACCCCATCCAGCGCATGGCGCAGTCGCTCCGCGGCACCGCCAACACCATCGTCGTAGAGGGCTACGCCTCCGCCGCCGACAAGGACAAGAACGCCGCCTCGCTCGATCGCGCCAATCGCATGCGCGAGCAGCTCGTTCGGAACGGCGTCGACCCCAACAAAGTGGTCGCGGTCGGGAAAGGCGAGCAGCAGGGAAGGCTCGGCGGCGCACGCGTCGTCGAGGAGCCGAACGCCACCGCGCAGTTGGCAGGCCTCGACGGACGCCCCGCCAAGGAGGACGGCGCGAAGAAGCCGCAGGAGCACGAAGCTGCGCCCGGGACCGGCACCACCAACGGCGAGCCCATCGGCACCTCCCATTTCGAGTCCACGGTGGCGATGAGCGTGCCGCGCGGCACGTCGGCGATGGTCTCGATCCTCCGCTCGCAGACCGACGGCGAGGTCGTTTACCTCTACGA
>JAYTZB010000821.1:0-2012 GCA_043742085.1 Polyangiaceae bacterium | reverse complement strand
CGCACCTGCGGGTTCTGCGCGACGCGCGACATCAGCTCGACGCCGCTGAGGAAGACCTGCTTGCCGTCGCAGACGCCGTCCTTCGTGCGGTGGTCCCAGTCGCAGTCGAGCTCGGGATCGGGACGCATCCATTCCTGGAGGCCGTCGTGCACGCAGTTCTCGGTCTGATCGCGAGGGAGCGCCCAGTCCGGCAGCTTGCACACGGCCGGATCGAACACCTTGCCGACCAGGTAGTTGATGGCGCTCTGGTAGATGCTCTTGTACTCGAGCTGCTCGAAGTAATAGCCGGCGTCGAGGTTCTTGTGGCCGCCGCGCGGATCGTGATGCGCGAGGAGCACGACGTCGTCGCCCGTGACCTTGGAGCGAAGGAGCTCGCGATCGAGCCACGCCATCTGGACGTCGCTCATGCCGCCGCCGTAGTTCACCGTGTACATGCCCCAGCCGGAGCGACGGTGCTGGCGGAGCTCGAAGCTGTTCAGCGAGACGTAGAAGCTGTGCCCGAACTTCCACGAGTAGTTGAGCGGACCGTAGGTCTTCTGCCATTGCTGGAAGCCGTCGTAGAGGATGAAGTTGCGCTCGGCGCGCGGCACTTCTTTCCACGAGTCGGCAAAGCCGGTGCCCTTCGCGGTGCGCGAGAAGGTGCCCGTGAAGAGATCCTTGTGGATGCCGCCGAGCTGGTCGTTCTGCTCGGTCGTGGTGATGTACGACTCGAACTTCGTGATGGCGAAGTCGGGCCACGCCTTGGGGCTGGCCTCGTTGATCACCGACGACAGGCTGTCGATCAGCGCGGTGTCGAGCGCCTTCACGGCGGAGGGCACGTGACCGGTCGAGACGTAGCCGTCGTGGTTGCCGGCGGTGAGGAAGATCGGAACGGGCAGGTACTTCAGCGTGCCGATGATGGCCTTCGCCTCGTCGTTGTACGTATGCGCGACGGTGCGCTGGCGGAGGCTGGCCGGTGAGCCGCCGTTGTGGAGGTCGCCGTTGAACGTGATGAACGCCGCGCCGGTGACCGCGGGATCGTTGGAGGTGTTCAGGAACTGTACGAGCTCGTCGAGCTTGTCCTTCGTCTTCGCGCCGTAAAGGCTCCCGACCGAGACCTGCGTGTCGGTGACGTTGATGACCTTGTACTCGTCGGGCTCGGTGTCGAACACGCGGATGGCGTTGTACTGGTACTCGTAGATGCCGGGCGCCCCGGCCTTCGGCGCATAGAGCTGGTTGTCCTTCCGGACCTCCATGCGCACGTCGTAGAGACCGGCCGGCACCCGCTGCATCGCGCCCTGCTTGAACACGAAGCGCAGCGTGGTCCGGACCTTGAGCACGTCCGGCATGTCGGCCGGGATGGGGTTGACCAGGACCTCGTTGGGATAGATGCGGAATACACCCGTTCCGTTGCCGCTGCTGATCGGCACGGTGGCTTCGGTGTTGGGGACGCGCGCGGCGCGCGGGACGAGGAAGAATGCGAAGCCGGTCGCGGCATCGTTGACGATCGGCAGCCGCGAGAGCGCAGAGCCGGTCATGGGCTCGGGCTTCACGCCGAGATACGCATACGCCTCGTCCTCGATGCGGAGGACTGCGACGAACTGATCGTCGGGATCGCTCTTCGTGTAGAGGTTCGGGTTGCCGAGCGTCGGGTAGACGAGGCGATCGATCTGCACGTGGCCGTCGAGGGTCCACGGCATGATCTGCTCGTTCTGCGACGCGTCCGCGTAGAACACGTTGGGCAGATACGTCTCGCCCTTGTTGCTGATCACCTCCCACGGCTTCTCGATCAGTTGATCGGCGATCGAGGGATCGTTCATGCCGGGAGGCGTCATCGCGGGGTCTGCAGCGGCGGCGGGCGCTCCGCCAGGCGTCTTCTCGGCGGCGGGCGCGCCGTCACCGGAGCCGCAGGCGAAGGCGAGCGTCGCGAGCGAGACGAGGCCGGCGAGCCGGAGGTAAAGCGAAGGTGCGTGCATCGAGTAGTCAGGTGTAGGCACGCGGCGGACCAACGCGTGTGATCCGGTCGAGATGGC
>JAYTZB010000820.1:0-2073 GCA_043742085.1 Polyangiaceae bacterium | reverse complement strand
CGCTTCGCGAGACCGCGGAGGCTGATCGGGTTGTAGAACTCGGCGAGGATCACGCCGCCCGGCCGCGTGACGCGCGCCATCTCGGCGAGCGCCTTGCCGATGTCGGGGACGTGCGCGAGGACCTTGAAGGAGCACGTCACGTCGAACGACGCGTCGTCGAATGGAAGCGCGGTCACGCTCCCCTCCTTCACCTCGAGACCGCGCGCCTTCGCGAGCTCCAGCATGCCTGGCGAGAGATCGATCCCGGCGGCGCGACGGGCGAATTCGGCGAGGCGCTCGAGGATGAGGCCGGTGCCGCAGCCGCACTCCAGGATGTCGCGACCGGTGCCGTAGCGCGCGCACAGCTCGACCTCGAGGTCGTCGACGAGCGCGTGATAGCCGTCACCGTCGTTGGGGCGGCGATGCTTCTCGTAGCTCTTGCTGAACTCGTCGTAGTACGCGCGGTTCGCGTCGTGCGAGCCGTCGCCAGGTGCGCCTTGCTGCTGCATCGACCGGGGAAGCTAGCACGAGGCGCCGCTTCGGCGCGCTACTGGGCCTTCGCGAGCATACCCACGATGCGCGTGACACGACCTCGCAGCTCGGGGCCCTTCGGGATGAAGTCGTGCGCGCCGAGCTCCAGCATCAGCTGCACGTCGGTCGGCGATCCGCCGGCGCTCATGGCGACGACGGTCGACGCATCGACGAGGTGCACGCCGCGCAGGTACGTGAAGAGCTCGAAGCCGCTGGTCTTCGGCATCATGAGGTCGAGGAAGACGAGGCGCGGGGGCTTCTTGCGGAACGCATCGAGCGCTTGCTGGGCGTCGCGCGCGACGGTGATCTCCGCGTTCGGCGCCGCCTGCTTCACGTACATCGCGACGAGGCGCCCGATGTCGGCGTCGTCATCGACGATGAGCACCGTGAGCGCAGCAGAAGCAGCTTGTGCATCCTCGCGCGCGAGGCCTTCGCGAACGGATCGAAGCTGCCAGACCACCGCATCCATGGACTGCGGGCGCTCGGTCGGCTCCTTGGCGAGGAGCTTCTCGACCAGCTCGCTGAGGCGCTTCTGCACGCCGGCGATCTCCTCGAGCTTGGGCGCGGTGACGTCGGTGTGCATCAGGACGAGGTCGAGCGTGTTGTCGGCGATGAACGGTAGACGCCCGGAGAGCACGCGGAAGGCGAGCACGCCGAACGCGTAGACATCGACGAAGTGCCAGCCCGCGTTCGCGAACTTCGGCGTGATGATCTCCGGCGCCATGTACGCAGGCGTACCGGCGACGATGCCTCCGTCGGGCTCGTAGGCGGCGCGCACCAGACCGAGATCGGTGAGCACCACGCGCCCGCTGGCCGAGAGCAGCACGTTCTCCGGCTTGACGTCGCCGTGCGAGATACCGGCGCGATGGACCGCGGCGAGACCGTCGGCGATGGCCACCAGCACATCGAGGCGCTCGGCGAGCGGAAGGCCTGCGCCCTCGAGGCGCTCGAGATGGTGCGCGAGGGTGACGCCGGAGACGTGCTCCATCACCATGTAGTCGACGCCTTCGTGACAGCCGAACGCGTAGACGCCGACGACGCCGGGATGACGGATGGCAGCGAGACCTTGCGCCTCGGGGCGAACCGAGTGCGGCATCGACGGGAAGTTCGCCTTGATCGCGACGCGCCGTGAGAGGTGGCGGTCCCACGCGTCGAAGACCTGGCCCATGCCGCCTTGACCGAGGATGGCGCGGACCTCGTAGGTGTCGGCGATCAGGTCGCCGACCGCGAAGATGCCGCGCTCGTCCGGGGGCGAGGATCCGCCGTCGCCGGAGCGGCCGGAGGACGAACCGCCGGTCGATGAAGAAGAGGACATGCTGTCTCTTCTGATTACCACCGTCTTCCGGCGACTCGCGGCTTTAGCGTAGGCGGAACAGCTCCGAGACCCAGGCCAGCGCCGAGCCAGGTCCCTTGCCGTTCTCGTGCGCGAGGAAATTCCCGGTGTGCTCGACGATCAGCAGGCGATCACCTTTTGCACGTATGAAGACCTGCGTCGGCGTCTCGGCGAACGCGTGCGATTTCCCTCGGGTCCGCACGATGGTGCGCTTGCCGTCGGCGGGCGTC
>JAYTZB010000819.1:0-2746 GCA_043742085.1 Polyangiaceae bacterium | reverse complement strand
GTCTCCGGGCTCATCACGAGCTTCGGCGCCGTCTCCGGCGAGTCCGTCGACCCGAGCCAGAAGGCGCGAATCCTCGCCGAAGGCATCTCGGAGGCCATGAACTGCACCGCGTTCGGCCTCATCGTCGCCCTCATGGCGCTGATCGGTTACGCCGTTCTCAACGGCAAGACCCAGCAGATCGAGGACGACATCAACGAGGCGAGCGTCCAGGTGCTCAACCTCGTCGTCACGAACCGCCAGAAGGTGAACCTGTCCGCAGTCGCTGCGTGATTCCTTCTCTCTCTCGCTGGTAGCCATGAAGGCGGGACCCTCTCTCATGAGCGCGGGTCCCGCCGTTTCCTTCACGGAGTAGACGAGCATGGGTGGTGTTAGCGTCGGCGGAGGCGGTGGCGGCCGTAGGTCGCTCGATTCGGAGATCAACATGATCCCGTTCATCGACCTCCTCATGGTCACGATCTCGTTCCTGCTCATCACGGCAGTGTGGTCGCACATGGCCCGCATCAACGCGGACGCCCAGGTGCCCGGCCCGCCGCGTGAGGTCGAGCCCGACAAGATCGAGCCCGAGAAGCAGCTCCACGTCGAGATGCGCACGCCGGACAAGTTCGTCCTCATCTGGAAGCAGTCGGGAACGGTCATCAGCACCGTCGACGTGCCCCGCAAGGACAACCTCGTCGTCAAGGACGGCAAGAAGAGCATCCGGTACCCCGAGCTCGCACAGAAGATCGAAGCCGAGTGGAAGAGCGTCGGCACGCATCGCGACGGTACGGACAAGAAGTTCGACCAGGCGATCCTCCACACCGACAACGAGACGCCGTACGTCTTCCTGATCGGCGTCATCGACGCCATCTACCAGGCGCACCGCCCCTACAACGTCGCCGGCAAGTCCGAGCAAGTCCCCTCCTTCAACGTCACCTTCGCGGTGAATTGAGCGCATCATGACGATTCACGAGCCGGGTCGCCGGTTGATGCACCATGTTCCGCTGAAGTTCGTGCAGAAGCGCGTGACTGGCGGAAACCACCGAAGCGTCGTCGCGGGTCTCTCGCTGACGAGCATGATCGACTTCCTCGTCGTCACGGTCGTCTTCCTCCTCATGACGTTCAGCGCGTCGGGCGAGGTTCCCGTCAACAAGGCCATTCGCTTGCCCATGGCAGAGAACACGCTCGACATGGTCGAAGCGCCGATCGTGTCCATCACGGGGAGCGCTCTCCTCGTCGACGGCGCCTCCGCAGGGAACACGCGCGCCATCGAGGACAGCAAGCGCCTCCAGCGGATCGACGAGCTCTTCAACATCCTGAAGGGCAAGCGCGAAGTCTGGAAGCAGCTTCACCCCGGCAAGGATTTCCCGGGCGTCGTCGTCCTCTCGATCGATCAGGAAGTCACGGCGGTCGTCGTGAAGAGCGTGTTCCAGACGTCGGCGTTCGCGGGTTACCCGAACGTCAGCTTCATGGTCAACGGTCTTCCGAAGACCCCGCACTGACGTCCCCCATCCGCCCCCTCCGCCCGCATCTGATCGCCAGAGACCCATCGTGGCCGAACAGAAGCGAGAGCTCGGGCTCAAGGCCGTCCACTCCGCCCGTGCGGAGCGCGGCAAGTCCAAGTACGGAAAGATCTCCGGCCCCGTCTGGCTCGTCGCCGGCGGGGCCGTGATCGTTACGCTGGTCGTCGCGTACTTGCTGAACGACCGCACGCTCGGCACGGAGAAGGACGACATCCTCTCGCAGCAGCGCGCGGCGGTCTCGACCGTGGGCGCCGAGTGGTATCCGCTTCGCGACAAGCTCGAGAAGATCACGCTCGACGCCGCGGCGCAGTGGACGGGCGACAAGGTCGACCCCGAAGCGGCGCGCATGGACTTCCGCAGCTCGCCGGGCCTTTACTTGCGGCTCCGCGTGGCCGAGGCCAAGACCGCCGCGTCGCTGCGCGAGCACGCCAAGGACTCGGCCAAGGACGCGTTCACGGGCTGTCTGCTGCGCGAGCCCAACGCCGCGCTCGCGCAGGGTCAGGCCGACGCCGGAACCGGTCCCGAGCAGCCGTGGAACCTCCATCGCGCCTACTCGGCGACCCGCGTCCTCACCGAGGACTGGACGAACGACGTCAAGGCGGCCGAGGACAAGGATCGCCTTCGCGTCTTCCGCCAGCAGTACGACAAGGCGAAGCGCGACGAGATCCCGCTCGCCATCGACATCATCAAGCGCGCGCAGTTCTTCCTGCTCGTGCTCGACGAGGACGTCCCGGAGGCGCTCGAGCTCTCCAACGAAGCGCCCTACGCGCGCGACGGGGGCGGCATCACAGAGGAGGGGCTGCAGCAGGTCCCGCATCCGGCGCGTGTCCTGATCGTCAACCTCAAGACGGGAGCGGAGCTCGCTCGACTTCGCAAGACGGCGGACGCCGACTTCCAGTTCGTCGGCGAGCAAGCGGTCCGCGATCCCGAGGTGCGGGCCGCCATGAAGCGCCAGGTCAACAACTGCGCTCTCGCGCAGTCGGTGTGGTCGGCGATCCGTCCGGCGGCGCCGGTCGCCGATACCTCCGCCGACGGCGGTGCGGGCGCAGCAGCGCCCAAGCCCGACGCGGGCCCCGCCGCCGCGCACTGACGTCGCTCGGCTCAGCGCTCAGCGCGCAGCGCTCACCCGATGACGAGGACGTGCAGGTCGGCGAGGTTGTGACCCGTCGGGCGTGACACGATCGCCGTGCCGAGGCTGCGGTGGAGCGCACCGGTATCGAAGCGCGAGAGCGCGCGCGTGAGCGCTC
>JAYTZB010000818.1:0-8327 GCA_043742085.1 Polyangiaceae bacterium | reverse complement strand
GTGAGCGGCGCGTGCGAGAGCTCCAGGACCTCGAAGAGGACGCGCCGGAGGAGCTCGTACTCACGCAAAACCTCATCGAGCGCGAACTCCGTGCTCGTCGCCCGCTGCCAGCCGTGGTGGCAAGCCTCGGGCTGCGGCCGGGTGTGGCTGCTTTGCTCATCCGTGACGTTGCGGGCCGTCGCCGCACTTTCGGCGACGGCCGCGGCGAGCTCGTCGAGGAGCCCCGGCAGGCCGTCGAGGAGCGCCGGACGTTCCGCCCTTTTCGCGTGGGGAAGGGTCTCCCGTGCGCGGTCCTCCCAGAGCGCAAGCACCCGATCCTTCGCATCCTGAACCCGCGTCGCCAGGTCGTTCCCCACGACGAGCGCGTGATGCGGAAGCCATGCCACCAGGTCTCGACATCCATTCGCGGGTGCGCGAAGCTTTCGCCCTCATGAAAGACATCGTCATCGTCGAAGCGGTTCGTAGCGCGGTCGGACGGGCACTCAAGGGATCGCTGGCCAACAAGCGCCCCGACGAGATGGCCGGTGAGGTCATCCGTGGCCTGCTCGCCCGCGTGCCGCAGCTGAAGCCCTCGGAGATCGACGATCTCGTCCTCGGCTGCGCGATGCCGGAAGGCGAGCAGGGCCTCAACATCGCTCGCGTGGTGGGCCTGCTCGGCGGGCTCCCCATCGAGACCGGCGGTCAGACCATCAATCGTTTCTGCTCGAGCGGGCTGCAGGCCATCGCCATCGCCGCCGGACAGATCGCCTTCGGCTCGAGCGACGTCGTCGTGGCGGGTGGGCTCGAGTCGATGAGCATGGTGCCGATGACCGGCAACAAGCTCAGCGTCTCGCCCGAGGCCATGGAGAAGGTGGCCGCCGTCTACACACCGATGGGCATCACGGCCGAGAACGTCGCCAAGCAGTTCGGCATCACCCGCGAGCAGCAGGACGCCTTCGCGCTGAACAGCCAGAAGAAGGCATCGGCCGCCATCGAGAAGAAGGTCTTCGAGAAGGAGATCATCCCGGTCCAGGCCATTCGCTACGTCGGCAACGAGAAGCAGACGTTCGAGTTCAAGGTCGACGAGCTGCCGCGCCCCGACACCACCGCCGAGGGGCTCGCCTCGCTGAAGCCCGCGTTCTCGACCAAGGGCTCGGTCACCGCCGGCAACAGCTCGCCGCTCTCCGACGGCGCGGCCGCCGCGCTCGTCATGAGCGGCGAGAAGGCGAAGTCGCTCGGGCTGAAGGGCCTCGGCTATCTTCGCTCGTTCGTCACCGTCGGCGTCGACCCCGCGATCATGGGCATCGGCCCGCTGCCCGCGATCAAGAAGCTGCTCGCCAAGAACAACCTCAAGGTGTCGGACATCGATCTCTTCGAGGTCAACGAGGCCTTCGCGAGCCAGGCCTTCTACTGCACGCGCGAGCTCGGCATCCCCGAGGACCGGCTCAACGTGAACGGCGGCGCGATCGCGCTCGGCCATCCGCTCGGGTGCACGGGCGCGAAGCTCACCGCGCAGCTCCTCTACGAGCTCGGACGTCGCGGCGGCAAGTACGGCATCGTCTCGATGTGCATCGGCGGCGGCATGGGCGCGGCGGGTCTCTTCGAACGCATCGCCTGAAAGGCGGGTACGCTGCGGCGACGATGCGTTCGCTCGACGTCGGAATCATCGGCGGCGGCACCGCCGGCAGCGCCGCCGCGACCTTCCTCGCGCGCGCCGGACATCGCGTCACGCTCTACGAGCGCGTTGCGAAGCCGGGACCGGTCGGCGCGGGCATCACCATCCAGCCGACCGGGCTCCACGTCCTGTGTCGGCTCGAGCTCTATCCGTACATCGTCGCGCGCGGCGCGCAGATCGATCGGCTGCACTGCGAATCGAAGGCCACGTCGGCGTCGGGGAAGCGACGGTCACTCGTCGATCTCTCTTACGCGAGCATCGCCGACGATCTCTTCGGCGTCGGGCTCCATCGCGGCGTCCTCTTCGAGGCGCTCCTCGCCGCGGTGACCCGCGAGAGGGGCATCACGGTGCGGCACGGCGTCGAGATCGTCGATCTCGCCCGGGCGGGCTCGCCGCGCGGACGCGCGAGCTGGTTCGTCGACGTGCACGGTGGACGTCATGGCCCGCACGAGCTCGTCGTCGTGGCCGACGGCGCGCGCTCGCAGCTTCGCGACGACACCGGCACGAGCAAGAGCATCGCGCCGTACCCGTGGGGCGCGCTCTGGTTCGTCGGCAAGGACGCCCGCCCGCCCGAGTCCGCGGGCGCCCACACGCTTCATCAGGTGGTCGACGGGAACCAGCGCTTCCTCGGCATGCTCCCGACCGGGCACGGTCCGGGCCCGTCGATCGGACCGAGGCTGGTGAGCCTGTTCTGGAGCATCCGTTGCGATCGCGTCGACGCCTGGCGGGCACGCGGTCTGTCGGCCTGGAAGGACGAGCTCGCCGAGCTCGCGCCCGAGTCGGCGCCGGTGCTCGATCAGATCGACAGCATCGATCAGGTGCTCTTCGCCTCGTATCACGACGTCGTCATGCATCGCTGGTCGACGCGCAACGTGGTCTATCTCGGCGATGCCGCGCACGCGACGAGCCCGCAGCTCGGGCAAGGCTGCAACCTCGCGCTCTGGGACGCGATGGTCCTCGCCGACGTGCTCGCGGCCGAACCGCACGATCTCGCGCTCGCGCTCGATCGCTACTCACGGCTACGCGCCGACCACCTCGCGTTCTATCAATTCTCGACGCGCATGCTCACGCCGTTCTTCCAGGGCGATGAGGCCTGGCTCGGCAACCTGCGCGATCTGACGATGCCGCTCATGGCGCGCTTTCCGATCACGAACCGCATCATGACGCTGACGATGTTCGGCGTCGTCGATGGGTTCGCCGGACGGATGCTCCAGCTCAAGCTGCCGCGCCGCGAAGACGCGCCGGTAGGGTAGGTCGCGGGAGGTCGCGCCGGGCTCAGCCGCCGCCGCCACCGCCGCCGCCGGCGGGCGGGGGCTTCCGGCAGATCTTCACGCCGAACTGCGTGGGCTGGCACGTGCCGACCTTGCACTCGGCGTCCGACGCGCAGAGCTGGATGACCGGAGCGCTCGCGCCCGCGGGCGGTGCACACGTGGTCTGGCAGCTCGACGTGGACGGATCGCCAGCGCCGCCGACGGCGAGGCAGCAAACCTTGCCTGCGCCGCAGCTCGCCGCGTTCACGCACCCGAGCACGGCGCTGCCGTTGCACGTGCCCTTCGCGACGCACGTCTCGGTCGCGCCGCCACCACCACCACCGCCCGAGATGCAGCACTCCTGGGTGCCGGCCGCGCAGCTGGCCGCGCCGCACGCGAAGGTCGTTCCCGAAGGCGGCGTCGACGTCGGTGCGCTGGTCGGTGCGCTGGTCGGTGCGGCGGTCGGTGCGCTCGTGCCGGTCGCCATCGAAGGCGGCGTGGTGGTCGAGCCGCCGCCCGCGGGATCCGCGCCGACCGAAGGAGTGGCGGGCTCGGTGGGGCTCGTCGTCGACGTGGACCCACCGCCGATCGCGCTCCCGTCGGTCGAGCCTCCGCAGGCAACCGCGGCAAGGATTCCGGCAAGCGAAGCCGCGCAGAGCGCGCGGAGGGAGAGCGTGGTCTTCATCGGAGAGCAAGCGATTAGCTCCGGGGCGCCACGGCCGCGCGTCTCCACCAAGTCCCGAGCTGAAGCGCCTATTTTACCTGCATTCGGTGATGTTCGACAGCTCATCCGCCGGACGAAACAAGGAGGAAACACCACCTGCGCTTCGATCGCGCCACGCATGAACGCCGTCAACGCCGGTGACACCGCCTGGCTCCTCGTGAGCGCCGCGCTGGTCCTCCTCATGACCCCAGCGCTCGCTCTCTTCTACGGAGGCATGGTCCGGAAGAAGAACGTCCTCTCCACCATCATGCACTCGCTGAGCGCGATCCCGCTCGTGACGATGGTCTGGGTGCTCTACGGCTACTCGCTCGCGTTCGGGCCCTCGCACCACGGGCTCATCGGGTCGTTCACGTTCGTCGGCTTGCGGGGCCTCGAGACCGCGGCGCACGGCACCGTGCCATCGCTGGCCTTCGTGGCGTTCCAGATGATGTTCGCCATCATCACGCCGGCGCTGATCTCCGGAGCGTTCGCCGAGCGCATGAAGTTCTCGGCGTACGTCGTGTTCGTCCTCGCCTGGTCGACCTTCGTCTACGTGCCGGTCGCGCACTGGGTCTGGGCCGACGACGGCTGGCTCCTCAAGATGGGCGCGCTCGACTTCGCCGGCGGCACGGTCGTCCATCTCACGGCGGGCGGCTCGGCGCTCGTCTGCGCACTGATGGTCGGCAAGCGCCTCAAGTATCCGCAGGAGCGGCCGCTGCCCCACAACCTCACGATGACGCTCACGGGCGCCGGCATCCTCTGGTTCGGATGGTTCGGCTTCAACGCGGGGAGCGCGCTCTCGGGCGGCTGGCTCGCGGCGCTCGCGTTCATGAACACGCATCTCGGAGCGGCCGGCGGCGCGCTCGGGTGGGTGGTGGTGGAGTGGAAGCATCGTGGCAAGCCGACCGCGCTCGGCATCGCCTCCGGCCTGGTCGCGGGCCTCGTCGCGATCACCCCGGCCGCGGGCTACGTGTCGCCGGTGTCATCGATCGTGATCGGTTTCCTCGCCGCGCTGGTGTGTTACCTCGCGGTACTTGCAAAGTACAAGTATGGCTACGACGACTCGCTCGATGCGTTCGGCGTGCACGGCGTGGGTGGGCTCACGGGGGCGATCCTCACCGGCGTGTTCTGCATCAAGCGAACGTTCCCGGGCGTGACCGATCCGGTGGGGGAGGCGGGGCTCCTCGCGGGCAATCCCAAGCAGCTCGGCGTGCAGATCCTCGCCTGCGCAGTGTCGCTCTTCTACGCGGTGGCCGTGACGTGGTTGATCCTCAAGGTCATCGACAAGACGCTCGGCCTCCGCGTGACCGTGAGTGACGAGCGCGAAGGTCTCGACACCACGCAGCACGGCGAAGAGGGCTACGCGGGCTGAGGCGAGGCCGCGGTAGCCGGCGCGAACATCACGTCGAAGCTCACGCGCACGAGGTCCTTCACGCGGAAGGCGCCCATCGGCCCTTTCACGACGTCGGAGCCGATCGCCATCAGCGAGAGCTCGAACGAGCCCGACGCGCGTAGGCCGCCGCCGTCGGCAACCACCTTCGGGGCGATCACCATCTCGACGGCCTTGCCGTTGGGAGGCACGATACGAACGCGTGCGGACGCGCCGTCGAGCTGGAGCTGCACGAGGACCATTGCGTCGGGACGCGCATGGAAGACGTCGGAATACATCTTCGCGATGCAGTCGCGGCGCTCGCTGGGATTGAGGAGGCGCTCGTCGACGCGGCCGTCACGACCGACCACGCCAGCCACCGCGAGGCCGCGGAGCGGGGCCTCGATGGACGCCGAGCCGACGTCGGTGCGTCCGCCGGCGCCGTGGGTGGCGTGGCCCGACAGATCGCCGCACGCGAGCTCGAGATCATGCGCGAGCCGCGCGAACAGGCCCTCGGCGAAGGTATGGATCCGAACGCGGCTCCGCGTGGGGTCGAGGACGAGATCGGTCACTGCCCGAGTATACTCGGCAGCGGCATGCGTACGCTCTACGGCCTTTCGCAATCTCCGTGGACCGAGAAGGCGCGCTGGGCGCTCGATCACCACACCGTCGCCTATCGCTACCACGAGCACGTCCCCGTGCTGGGTGAGCTCCTCCTGCGCGCGAAGGCGCGCTCCCGTCCCAAGGGCACGAAGGCGTCGGTGCCGCTGCTCACCGACGGCGACGCGGCCTTCTGTAGCTCGCTCGCGATCGCGCGGCATGCCGAGAGCATCGGCCGTGGCGCGACACGCTCTACGCCCGCCACCGGCCCGGAGGCTAGACGAGGATCTCGAGCACCCGTTCGGCGCGCGCCGCGGTGCTCTCCTGGATCGCGATGTACTCCGGGCGATTGCGCACGCTCTCGAAGAGCGGACAGCGGTCGAGCCACAGCCGATCGAGGAGGCCGTGGTTGTCGGCGACGCGCAGATCGGCAAGGGCATCGTCGACGAGGCCGGCCCCGAGCTTCAGCTCGGTGCGAAGCTGGGCGTGAAAGCTGATCCGACGAGGCTGGAAGCGCCGGTCGAAGGGGAGCGCCGCCTCGAGGTCGCGGCGGATCGCGTCCGGGAGCCGATGGGTCATCGCCACGCCGAGGACCGCCTGCATGCGGCGCTTGCCGCTCTCCTCGGCATCCGATCGGGCGAGCTCGTCGGCGAGCTGCCGTGCGGACTCGGGGTTGTTCGTCCACGTCGCGATGCGCCCGCGGAGGAGAACGTAAGGCGCCACGTCGCCACGATGCGTCGGGAATGGGCCGAGCGTCTCGAACGCGGAGTCATAGTCGCCCAGGAGCGCATAGGCGCGAGCGATGGCCTGTCGCGTCTGCGAGAGCGAGTTGTCGATGGCGAGCGCGCGCCTCAGCGTCGCGATGCCGAGCTCCGCCCGACCGGCCTCGATGACCACGCGACCGACCACGTCGAGGGCCTCGACGACATTGGGCGCCTGCGCCAGCGCGCGCTTGAGCAGCGTCGCTGCCGTCACGCTCTCGGCGTTGTTGAGATGGACGAAGCCGAGGGCGAGGCGCGCCTGTACCTGCTGAGGATCGAGGGCGAGCGTCCGCTCGGCGAGCTCACGCGGGTCTGGCGCCAGCACGGACTCCGACGACTCGCTGGTGAGCACGCGCGCGATGGCGAGCGCGTAGGCGCCGGCGATACGCGTATCTTCGGGCGCGCGCTTGTGCGCCTCTCCGAGTAGCCGCACGCCCTCCCTCGACACGTCGAACCAACCGCGGTGCACGAGGTAGCGGCCGCGGAGGTACAGATCCTGCGCGACGGCGTCGCCGATCATCGCCGGGCGCGGCGCGCCCGACGCGAGCTGCGTGGCGAGCGCAGCCGCCACCGCGGCTGCCGCATCGTCGGCGACGCTGAGGACCTGCGCAGCCGGGCGATCGAAGCGCTGTGCCCAGAGCTGGAAGCCGTCCTCGACGGTCACGAGACGGACTGAAACGCGGACGGCGTCGCCGAGGCGACGCAGCGATCCGTCGACGACGACATCGACGCCGAGCGAGCGGCCAATCTCGCGCACATCGCGATTCGAGCTCGCGAACGTCGCGGTCTCGCCGCGCGGTCGCACGCGAAGATCGCGCACCATGCTGAGGAGATCGACGAGGTCCTCGGTGACGGTCTCCGCCAGATACGCGTCGTCGGCGGCGCCGAGGTTCACGACCGGGAGGACGGCGACGGTCTTCCGATTCCCGTGCGGAGCGGCGGCGCCCATCACCACCGTGCCCGTGGTCGGCGTTCCCGCGGTCGGCACGCCGGTTCCGGTCGCGCGTCCGTCCATGCTGCCAGGCGGGAGCGAGCGCCCCGACGGAATCTCGCCCGCCGCCAGCCCGGCGAGCGCGGCGCCGGCCTCCTCGGCGCTCGCGTAGCGATCGTCGCGCGAGCGGGCCATGAGCTTGAGCACCAGATTTGCAGCGTCCTCCGACAGCTGCGGCAGATGCGTGCGTGGGTCGGGCGGCGGACGCAGGATTCGCCCGGCGGCGATGGCGACGACCGAGTCACCGGGCCATGCCGGTTCGCCCGTGAGCAGCTCGAACAGCATCGTCCCGAGCGCGTACAGATCGGCGCGAGCGTCGAGGTCGCTCGAGCCTTCGACCTGCTCCGGCGCCATGTACGCCGGGGTTCCGACCATGCCGGCTGCGGTCCGCGCGGCGAGCTCGGCCTGCGCCAGCGCGCGAGCGATGCCGAAGTCGGTGATCACCGCGCGGCCGTCACGCGCGAGGATGACGTTCTCTGGCTTGAGATCGCGATGGAGCACCCCCGCCGCGTGCGCTGCGGCGAGGCCCGCGCACACGTCGATGCCGATCCGGACGACGTTGCGGAGCGACACGCGGCCGAGTCGTGCCAGGTGCGCGCCGAGCATCTCTCCTTCGATGAGCTCCATCGTGAGGAAGCGATCGCCCTCGTGCTCACCGATGTCGAAGGTGCGCGCGACGTTCTTGTGGGTCACGCGTCGCGCGAGCTTCACCTCGCGGCGGAAGCGGTCGAGGATCCCCGGCGTGCTCACCAGATCTTTGCGGAGCACCTTGAGGGCGACCAGCTCTTCGAGCTCGTGGTCACGCGCGCGGTAGACGCTCCCCATGCCACCGACGCCGATGAGGCCGAGGACCTCGTAGCGGTTGGCGAGGAGAGGCCCGCTGACGCCCGACACGATGCCGTTCCCGGAGTCCGGTAGCGAGCTGCCAATCGGCGCGATCAGCGTCTCTCCTTCCTGCGAGAAAGGCTGGTTCTCGGCGAGAGCGGCGCGCGCTTGGGG
>JAYTZB010000817.1:0-1730 GCA_043742085.1 Polyangiaceae bacterium | reverse complement strand
ACGCAGGTGACGAGCACGCCCTCCGCCGCGAGGCTCGTAGCGGTACGCCGATCGAGCTCTGCAGTTTCCTCGATGAGCAACAGCGTGAGCTCGTCGTGGCCGGACATGACAGGGCGCGGTTTCGATGCGCCGCCGCAACATGCGGTTGCGCGCGCGTCACACGGTGCGCGCGACCGATCGGACGTGCGGACACACTCGGGCAATTGTGTCTGCGTGTTTCGGTTTGGCGAGATGCGAAACGACCTCGTGAAAACAGGGGGATCGCGCGTCGCAACGGGCCCGGTCGTATCGCAACCTTTTGTTGCGACGGCCCATCAGACACGTTGCGAGCGATCGACCTGCGCATGCGTGGCGTGCGGTGGGCGGTCGGTGTCGCGAGGAGGCTCCCTTGAGAATCGCAAAAATCCCGCCTGCGGACGGTCGGTTGGCCGTGTTCCTTCCCGGTCTCGGGGCCGTGGCCACGACGATGATCGCGGGCGTGATGCTCGCGCGAAAAGGCCTGGGAGTCCCGGTGGGCTCCATGACCCAGCTCGGGACGATGCGCATCGGCGCCGAGCCCGAAGGCGGAGGCGGTAGCGGAGGCGGGGGCACGTCTCCGCTGGTCCGCGACTACGCTCCGCTCGCCGCGCTCGATCAGCTCGAGTTCGCGGCGTGGGACATCTTTCCCGAAGATGCCTATGCGTCCGCGAAGCACGCGGGCGTCCTCCGCGACGAGCACCTCGATCTCGTTCGTGAGGAGCTCGCCGCCATCGAGCCGATGAAGGGCGCGTTCTATCCCGAATACGTCAAGCGCCTCCACGGCACGCACATCAAACGAGGCGCCACCAAGGCCAACCTCGTCGAGCAGCTCCGCGCCGACATCCGCGAGACGCTGCGCACCAAGGGCGCCTCGCGCGGCGTCGCCGTGTGGACCGGATCGACCGAGGTCTACACGACGCCCGGGCCCGTCCACGAGACCATTGCCGACTTCGAAGCGGGATTGCGGCGCAATGACCCCGGAATCACCAATTCCCAGCTCTACGCGTGGGCATTCCTGAAGGAGCGAATCCCGTTCGCCAACGGCTCGCCCAACCTCACCGTCGATTTCCCGGCCGCCTTGCAGCTCGCTCGCGAGATGCGCGTCGCCGTGGGAGGAAAGGACTTCAAGACCGGTCAGACGCTGATCAAGACGGTCCTCGCGCCCATGCTCAAGGCCCGGCTCCTGGGCGTCCGCGGCTGGTACTCGACGAACATCCTCGGCAATCGCGACGGCGAGGTCCTCGACGACGCCGACTCGTTCCGCGCGAAGGAGGTCTCGAAGCTGGGCGTGCTGGAGACCATCCTCGAGCCCGAGGTGAACCCGGAGCTCTACGGAAAGCTCGTTCACAAGGTGCGCATCGACTACTACCCGCCGCGCGGCGACGATAAGGAGGGCTGGGACAACATCGATCTGTTCGGCTGGCTTGGTTACAACATGCAGCTGAAGCTGAACTTCCTCTGCAAGGACTCCATCCTCGCTGCGCCGATCGTCCTCGATATCGCGCTCCTCCTCGATTTCGCGCAGCGGCGCGGCCGGCACGGGATCCAGGACTGGCTTTCGTTCTTCTTCAAGAGCCCGCAGCACGAAGCGAAGGAGCTGCCTGTCCACGATCTGTTCGCGCAGGAGCGGCTGCTCAAGACGACGCTGCGCGCGCTCGTCGAGGAGCACGCCGACGTGAGGCTCTCGTGGGCCATCTGAGGGGGGCGATGAT